>JAHWKW010000006.1 GCA_019347675.1 Actinomycetota bacterium
TTCCGATCTCGATCGTCCAGTGCGGGGCGGATCAGCGCGTAGCGGAACAGGCCGATCTCGCGGCGGTGCTCGTCCTCCACCTTCGTCCTTCGTCGGTCGCTGGTGGAGGCGGAGTGTTCACCTGGCCCACGGCGCCGGGAAGGGCGAGCTCGTGTTGGACAGCAACTGGCCGTCGGTCGCCGCCGACGCGAACATCCACGGCGAGCCCGACCCTGCAGCGCGCGCCGCTACGGCGATCGCGGTCACCGCGTCGGACAACGGCGAGCCCGACGGCTCGATCCGTGACAGGCCAGCATCCAGCCACAGCGCCCAGCGCGTGAAATGCGCCCGGATCGTGTCGGCAACCTCAGCGAGGCGCGACAGCCAGCCCCGCACCGTGGACCGCGGCAAGCCCAGCTCCCGCACGATCCGGCGACGACTCCACCCGCGTGCACACAGCTCCAGGCCGCGGCCGATCACCTCGGCCCCATCCGCCCGTCGCAGCAGCATCAGCGCAGGCAGCAGCACATGTGTCGCCGCGCAGCTCCGGCACCGCGACCGCCGTGGACGCACCCGCCGTGCGGCCCACGCCCGGCCCACCACCCGTTCCCGCGCCCACCCCCACGGGCCCAAAACCCCCGAACAAGACGGGCACGCCAGCCCGCCGCCCGCCAACTGCGACTCGACCACGGACACGTCAAGGCTTACCGTCACCATCGCTGCACCTCGCAGCACAGGGGCCCTCCCGTGGTCTGGCCAGACACGAGCGGGAGGGCCCTCGCTCATCTACCGACCGGCGGACCCTGCCCGTGCAACGACGAACGGGGCAACCCGAAGGCCGCCCCGCCAATCTCACCGACCCTGTCGCTCTATCCGCCCCGCAGCCTCAACCTGAATGTCGTTTCACAGCCGAAGGGCTGGTGATCCCCGCGCGGCCGGTGCGTGAGCCGGTGGGGCCGAAGAAGCCGTGGCCGGACTGGGTGGAGTACCGGCCGGGTCAGGTTTGGGGACACGATTTCTCGGCGTTCGCCCGCGCCGGCCGTGACGCGTTGGCGGTGATGGACCTGGTCTCACGCAAGTGGCTGCGAACCCTGCTGGTGGCCCACCAGCGCGGCGAGTCCGACCACGTGAAGGTCATCTACACCCTGGCGCTTGAAGACGAAGGGCTGCTTGCCGAGGCCGAACGTCGGATGGTGCAGGTCGTCGAGCCGAACTCCGACGAGCAGCTGCCGATCCTGCTCGCCGTCTCCGACGGCGGACCCCAGATGGTGTCGGGCACCACCCGCGAGTGGATGGCGCTGCACTCTTTGGCGATGCACGTCGGGCGTCCCGGCACCCCAACTGACCAGGCGCACATCGAGTCGCTATGGGGTCACATCAAAAACGAGTGGCCCCACCTCGAAGCGATCGACGATCCAGGCCTGCTCGAAGCCGAGCTCGAACGTCGTCGCCTCGAATACAACGGGGTCCGGCTGCACGCCGGCATCGGCTACGTCACTCCCGACGACGAACACGAGGGACGAGGAGCACAGATCCGCAAGAAGCGACGCGAGGGCATGATCGCCGCACGCGCGGCGCGCATCACCTATCGTCGCCACAACCACGAAACGAGAACCTGACCGTGGCCGGGTATTTCTCCGCCGGTATGTCTCATTAACTCAGAAGCACCTCAGTCCCCGTCGAGAGTCGTAGGGGCCCCGACAGCCAGCCGTCCACCCATCGGGGTTGGCTTCCCTCCACTCGGATGAGCGCGCCGGCCACGTGCCACGGGATGTCATCGAGTCAACGGCTCGTTCGATAATCAGGAGTTCGACGTCGAGGTCGGTTGGAGCGCCCTCGTCGAACCACCCGAAGTGTGGCGGGATTCGCGCTGTCCATCGCTCGCACCTCCCTGCGGACTTGATGACCGCGAGAAGGACGATCACTACGGGCCGGTGCGACGCATCGGGTCGGATCGGTGTCAGGCCTGTGTCTCAGGGGTCGCCTACTTTGGCCAAGCCATCTCTCGGAGTGGGGTAGTGATGTCCAAGGCTCTCTGGTTCAACCGGACCGTGTCAGACGATCTGATGGCGATCTTGACCGGGGGCGGTGCTCGTGAGCTTGTGGAGTTGGCCGTCGCGGAACAAGAGAGCGAGCCGCTCTTCGACCTCCAGCTTCGTCGGGACACGAGGGGGAGCAACCCCGTCAGCTGGGCGTCGCTCTACTACGGGCTCACCTCGGTGCTCGATCTGGAGGAGCGGCAGGGCAGCGTTCGCCTTTCTGCCCATAAGACACACCGGTCACGTGGAGGTTTCCAGGAGGAGTGGAGCGACTGGCAGGAACCAGCCAAGCTCGACGATGCATGGCCGCAGGTGTTCGCCTACCTCGGACGGGTCGTGCCGACCGTCGACGAGCGGTGGACCGGTAAGGAGGGCGCTGTTCACGCGGCGATCAGCTCTGGCACGTCTGATGCCTACAGGATCATCAACCGGGAGGTTTCGCCGGGTTTTACTGACCAAGCGACCAAGGACGCCATGATGGCGAGTTGGTGGCAGCCTCTCGACGAAAGCTTGCGGCGAGGGCCCAGCCCAGAACCCTGGTGGCCGACGGACGTCACGGTCGGCGCAAGTCCGGACTTCCTCGCCGTCGACATCGGTGGCCGGCTCGCGGTCATCGAGGCGAAGCACCACTCCGCCACCGGGATGATCGCGAAGGTGCCGCTTCAGGTGGGTTTCTACGCCAAGATGTTCCGTACTCTCCTCGAAGAGGACGATGATGCCCTCGAGGCCATGGAGGCGATGCTGCGGCAGCGGGTGGCACTGGGGCTTTCGCGTCCCGGTGTGCTCTACCTGACGCGACGGCGTGAGGTCGTGCCGGTTGTGGCCATTGGCCCCAAGCGTCCGTCCAAGGCGGGGCGTGAGCGACTGTGGAAGGTTGCGCTGTCTACGTCGCGTGCCTTAGGTGATGGCGTCGACCCGATCGAGCTGTGGTACCTCGACCGACAGGGCCGCATCGAGGAGATCGAGCGTCCCGGTGACGTGGTCTGAACGGCGGTGAGACGGCGATGAGGATCCGCATCCATCGGGGCGCTCACGAGATCGGGGGAAACTGCGTCGAGGTCGACCACGACGGCGAGCGGATGGTCCTGGATGTGGGGCGACCTCTAACCGCTGACCGAAGCGAGGTCGTTCCACCCATGTGTGATGACGGTGTCATGAGGCGCGGACGGTGACGGCCTCGCGGCTCACCCGCATCCAGCTCGACCGCGCTGCGGGCGCGCTGCTCGGCCTCGTGGCGGGCGACGCGCTCGGCGCGCCGTACGAGTTCACCTCGTCGCCAGAACCCGTCGCGGACCTCGTCGGTGGCGGCACGTTCGGTTGGGCGCCGGGGGAGTGGACCGACGACACGCAGATGGCGATCTGCGTCGCCGAGGTCACCGCCACCGGCGTGGTGGACGTCGACGCCATCGGTCAGCGGTTCCTCGCCTGGTTACACAGCGGTCCGACGGACGTCGGCATCTCGACGCGCGCGGTGCTGGCCAGCGTGTCCTCACCGGCCGAACTTCCGGACGCTGCACGCCGCTACTACGAACGGCATCCACGGGGTGCTGCCGGCAACGGCAGCCTCATGCGGACCGCGCCGGTCGCCCTGGCCCACCTGGGCGACGACGACGCCATCGCGGCGGCGGCGACCGAGGTCTCGATGCTGACCCACGGCGACCCGTTGGCCGGCGAGGGCTGCGTGCTGTGGTGCGTCGCGATCGACCGCGGGGTCCGCGAGGAGCGGTTGGACGGTGTGCGTGACGCTCTCGACCTGCTGCCGGCGTCATCGCGTGACCGTTGGGCGCCACGTCTGTCGGAGGCCGAGTCGCAGCCAGCCGCGTCCTTCTCGCGGAACGGCTTCGTCGTCACCGCGCTCCAGGCTGCCTACGCGTCGATCCGCGAGACGCCGGTCCCCGACGACGCCCCGCCACGGCACCTCGAGGACGCCCTCATGACCGCCGTCCGGGTCGGCGGGGACACCGACACCGTCGCCGCGATCGCCGGTCAGCTCCTCGGCGCCAGGTGGGGGGCCAGCGCCGTGCCGTCGCGCTGGCGTGACATGCTGCACGGCTGGCCCGGCTACCGCGCGGATGATCTCGTCCGGCTCGCCGACCTCACCGTCCGAGGCGGACGGCCCGACGGCGCGAGCTCACCCGGATCCGCCGACCTCGACGAGCTGTGATGGTCTCGCGCGCGTGAAGGTCCGGATCCACCGCGGCAGCCATGAGATCGGCGGGAACTGCGTCGAGGTGACGGCGTCCGACGGTCGACGGATCGTCCTGGACCTCGGCCGACCGCTATCGGTGGGTCCGGATGAGGACATCGAACTGCCGGACGTGCCGGGTCTGAGGAGCCGCGACCCGTCGCTGCTCGGCGTCGTCATCTCGCACCCGCACCTCGATCACTACGGCCTCGCCGTCGACCTGCCGGTCGACGTGCCCATGTTCATCGGCGAGGAAGCGGCGCGGCTGCTCGAGGCCGCAGCGTTCTTCTCGCCGATCTCGCGACGGTTGGATGCGGGCGGACACCTCCGTGACCGCGAGCCCTTCGAGCTGGGACCGTTCACGATCACCCCCTACCTGGCCGACCACTCGGCGTTCGACGCGTACTCGCTGCTCATCGAGGCGGACGACCGCCGTCTGTTCTACACCGGCGACCTGCGCGCACACGGTCGCAAGGCCGCGCTGTTCGAACGGCTCCTGCGCGACCCGCCACGCGACGTCGATGTGCTGCTCATGGAGGGCACGCACGTCCGCGCCGATCCCTCACACGACGACGCGACGTTCGAGACGGAAGCACAGCTCGAGGAACGCTTCGTCGACTTGTGCCACCGGACCGAGGGCGCGGTCGTCGCGTTCGGGTCCGCGCAGAACCTCGACCGGCTCGTCACCGTGTTCCGTGCGGCGAAGCGCTCGGGGCGCACGCTCGTCATCGACCTGTACGGAGCGACCGTCGCCGCAGCCACCCGACAGACGATCCCCCAACCCGGCTTCGCGGGTTTGCGGGTGTACGTGCCGCAGCGGCAGCGCGTGCGCGTCAAGGAGAGCGAGCAGTTCTGGCGTGTCGGCGACATCCGGCCACACCGGGTGTTCCCCGAAGAGCTCGCCAGCGATACCGGACGGTGGCTCTTCCACGTGCCGTCATCCACGGGGTACGAACTCCTGCGCGCCCGTGTACTCGACGCGCGAGGGACCGCGGTGTGGTCGCTGTGGGACGGCTACCTCGCCGAGCCGAGCGGCGTGCGGTTGCGGGAAGCCCTCGACGAGCACGGCGTGACGCTGGTGCACCTCCACACGTCCGGGCACGCGTCCGTGTCCGACCTGCGACGGCTCGTCGACACGCTCGAACCCGCGGTCGTCGTTCCCATCCACTCGGAGGCAGGCGACCGGTTCGAGGAGCTCTTCGAGCGTGTGGATCGGCGCTCAGACGGCGAGTGGTGGGATGTCTGACGCCGGTGCTAACCGTCTGGCGGTACCGATCGAGGACCGCTATCCGGCTCGAGCCATCTGCAGGCGCCCGGAGCGATGCACTGGCAATCCTCGAACGTCAGCCAGCCCAGGCGCTCAGAGACCGGCTCCAACGTCGCCTCGTCGCGGTGCGGTAGGTCCTCAGCCAACGAGGCGGGATCCCGCCTGTACGGATCTATCAGCCACCCGTAGAGGCGGCTGTGTCGTTTGCGCTTGAAGATCTCCGGGGTGAGGAGGACGAAGCACGACAGCTCGGGCTTGCGATGACGCAGCGGCGGCTGCAGCCTCGGGTTCTCGTTGAGCATGACATCGATGTTGCACGCGATCTGGTTGCGCATGACGTCGTACGACGTCTTGTTGCCAGCGTCGGAGAGCACCTTCGCCTCGAACAGCACCGCGAAGCCGGTGCCTTCGCTGATCAGTACAGCGTCGACGCGGGTCTGGCCTTCGAACTTCCCGCTCGCCGCGGCGGCCTCTATGAGATGTGGGATGAGAGTGCGTTCTGAGCTGTGGTCACCGAGCCAGTCGCGGTACTCGGGCGGCGAGGGCAGGTTCGCCTCGAAGTACAGCTGGAGTCCGCCGGCCAGGCACTCCTGCCACGTGGTGAAGCCGCCGACGGGCGGTCGCTCGCCGAGCGCTACAGCGAGCAGTTGCGCTAGTCGATCAACGCGGCCGTCCTCCGGGTGGAAGATCCCCATGAGCGCCGCTACGACCCAGAACCGTTCGTCCTTCTCGAACTGGCGAGCCGCGGCGACCGTCCGACGCAACGCGCCCTCGTGCCGATGGTCGAACTCGTGCCGCTGACGGTCATCTCGTCGTCGTCCCGCGCGGCTGAGTTCCCAAGGATCGAGCGTGTAGGGACACGCCCTCCCGCCGCGACGTCCCTAGCGGTGGATCTGCACACCGGACCCGCGGGGCGCGACTGAGCGGCGGCACGTGTCAGCCGCCGGCCAGCCGGCGGGCGAGATCGAGCACACGCTCCCGGTCGTCGCGGGAGAAGCGCTCCACCAGCCTGATGAGTTCCTCGATGTCGTCGGTTGGCGGCGGCGCCGGTGCTTCCGCGGGATCAGCGCCAGCGGGGCATCCCGAGTTGCTGGTCGACGGGTCTCCGTGGCGGTGGGTCGACGCCCGAGCCGGCGGATCTGGTCACGTCGGACCGTGAAGTCCCCCCGTCTGGGCGTCGATGACCGTGACGAACGTCCCGATGGGGGGCCATGACGACGTTCGCGATCTCCTCGCTCGTGTCGACCGGTCCGGCGGCGGTGACAGCGACGGCCTGGAGGCCGGTCGGGGTGGTGTCACACCCCTCCCGCACCATGTCGGTAGCTCGATCGACCGACGGGTGAGCTGAGTTGCGACTGCTGCTGTTCTCCGACCTCCACCTCGACGCCGCGTTCGCGTGGGCGCCGCGCGCCGTTGCGCGCCGCCGACGCCAGGCGCTGCGCGACACGCTCGTGCGCATCGTCGGGCTCGCTGACGAGGTCGACGCCGACGCGATCGTGTGCGGCGGCGACCTCTACGAGCACGAGCGGTTCACGCCCGACACCGCCGCGTTCCTCCAGGCGACCTTCGGGGCCACCGACCGGCGGGTCGTCATCGCGCCCGGCAACCACGACTGGTTCGGGCCCGGCAGCCTCTACGTCCACGTCGACTGGCCGGCCAACGTCACGGTCTTCTCCGAGGACCGGCTCGCGCCGCTCGACCTCGCGGACGGGCTCACGCTGTGGGGCGCCGCCCACCGCAAGCCCGCCGGCACCGACGGCTTCCTCGACGGCGGGTTCGAGGTCGGGCGCGGCGGGGTGCAGCTCGCGCTGTTCCACGGCTCCGAACGGTCGGGCCTGCCGTTCGAGGAGGACGGCAAGCAGCCCCACGCCCCCTTCGACGCCGCCCAGCTCGAGGCGGCCGGCATCGACCACGCGTTCCTCGGCCACTTCCACCGGCCCAAGGCCGCCGAGCGCCACACCTACCCCGGCAACCCCGACCCGCTGACCTTCGGGGAGGACGGCGTCCGCGGCGCGGTCGTCGTCGACGTCCACGACGACGGCACCGTCGACCGCGACTGGCAGGTCGTGGCCCGGTCGCACGTCGCGGACATCGAGGTCGACGTGACCGGCTGCGCGAGCGCCCACGACGCCATCGAACGGGCCCGCGCCGAGCTCGCCGGACGGCAGGGAGCGGTCCGGCTGACCGTCAGCGGCGAGCTCGCCCCCGACGCCGAGTTCGACCTCGACGACCTCGCGCACGTGGCGCCCCACCTCGACGCGGTCGTCGTGCGCCGCGGCCGGCTCCACGTCGCATACGACCTCGACGCGATCGCCGCCGAGCCGACCGTCCGCGGCCAGTTCGTGGCCGACGTGCTCGCCGACGACGGCCTCACCGACGACGAACGCGAACGCACGATCGTCGTCGGGCTGCGCGCGCTCGACGGCCGCGACGACCTCGAGGTCGCCTGATGCGGATCGCGCGCGTCCACGCTGGGGCGTTCGGGCCCCTCCAGGGAGCTGCGCTCGAGCTCGCGCCGGGGCTCACGGTCATCCACGGCCCCAACGAGTCCGGCAAGTCGAGCTGGCACGCCGCCCTCTACGCCGGGCTGTGCGGGCTGCCACGCGGCAGAGGTAGCGGCAACAAGAAGGAGGTGAAGCAGTTCACCGCCCGCCACCGCCCCTGGGACGGCGGCGACTGGTGCGTCACCGTGGAGGTCGCGCTCGACGACGGTCGGTGCCTCGAGATCCACCAGGACCTCGACGGCAAGGTCGACTCGCGCGTCACCGACCGCACGACCGGCCGCGACCTCGCCTCCGACCTCATCTTCGAGGGCGCGCCCGACGGGTCGAGGCTGCTCGACCTCGACCGCCGCACGTTCCTCAGCACCGTGTGCGTGCGCCAGGCCGACATCGTGGGCGTCCTGTCCGGCGCCGAGGGCCTCCAGGAGCAGCTCCAGCGCGCCGCCGCCACCGGCGGGCGCGACGCGAACGCCGAGGAGGCGATCCGCCGCATCGCCGAGTACCGGAGCGATCACGTCGGCCTCGACCGGGCGAACTCGACGAAGCCCCTGCGCGCCGCGATGAAGGCGAAGGCTGCGGCCGAGGACACGCTGCTGGCCGCGGTCGCCGTCCACGACGACTACCTCGGACTCGTCCGGCGACGCGACCGTGCCGAGCACGACGCCCGCCAGGCCGAGCAGCAGCTCGACGCGGTCGAGGCGGCCGTCGCCCACCACCGGCTCGACGACCACCTGGCCGAGGCGCCGACCGTCCGTCACGTCGCCGACGGCGACGGCCCCACGGTAACGGAGCTCCGCCAGGCCGCCGACGACCTGGAGGCCACCGCATCGCCCGTCGACGCCGCGCTCGACGAGGAGGTCGCGGGCCGCGGGTCCGCGGCCACCGGCGTCTGGCGACGTCCTGCGGTCGTGGCGGCCGGGACCGTGGCGCTCGCTGCGGTGCTCGCCGCGGCGGGGCAGGTCACCGCCGCCCTCGTCGCGCTCGTCGCGGCGGCAGCCTTGGGCGGCGTCGCGTTCGTCCGACGCCCCGACGCTGCGGCGGAGGTGCGGCGCGTCGCGCAGCTCGAGGCTCGCCTCGCACTCCAGCGTGAGGTGGTGGCGCACGCGACCGCCCGCCGCGAGGCGGCGGAACGGCGGTGCGCGGAGTGGGGGCTGGATGGTGACCCGTCGGTACTGCGGCGCGTGGCGTACGACTTCGACGCGGCGGCAGCGTCCCAAGCCGTGGCGGCAGCCTGGCAGCGTCGGACGGTCGAACTGGAGGCCGCGGTGGCTGCGGCGAACGCTCGCCTCGGCGCGGAACACCGACGCGACGTGCGCCTCGAGGAGGATCTCGATGCGCAGGTCGAGCGCCTCGATGCGGAGGCGCGCGGCCTGCGCCACCAGGCCGACCTGCTCGCCGGTCAGGTCGCCGACCGCGAGCGGCAGCTGCCCAGCGTCGCCGAGGCCGAGGAGGCGCTCGCCGACACCGAACGCGAACTCGCGCGCGTCCGCCGGCTCAACGCCGACCTCACCCGCGCGCAGCGGTTCCTCGAAGCCGCCCGAGACCGCGTCCACCGCGACATCGCGCCGGTGCTCGCCGACGCCGTGACCCGTCGCCTGCCCGGCATCACCGCAGGGCGCTACGTCGACGCGATCGTCGACCCGGCCACCCTCGAGGTGCACGTGCACAACACCTCCGGCAAGCTCCGCCAGGCGACCCTGCTGTCGCACGGCACGACCGAGCAGATCTACCTACTGCTGCGGCTCGCGATGGCCGAGCACCTCGTGACGACCGGCGAGAGCGCCCCGTTCATCCTCGACGACGCGCTCGTCCAGACCGACAGCGCCCGTGCCGCCGCGGTGCTCGACCTCCTGCACGAACTCAGCGCCGACCGCCAGGTCATCGTCTTCAGCCAGGAGGACGACGTCCTCGCCTGGGCGCGTACGAACCTGCGTCCCGGCCGGGACACCCTCGTAGAACTGTCGACGGGCAAGTGACGTGCTGAACGACGGCGGGACCCTCATCCTCAGCCCCACGGACCTCGTCGGGTTCCTGGCGTGCGAGCACCTGACGGTCCTGGAGCGTTCGGCCGCCCGCGGCGAACGCGACCGCCCGCAGCGGGACGATCCCGAACTCGACGTGCTGTCGCGCCGGGGCACCGAGCACGAGCTGCGCTACCTCGCCGACCTGAAGGGACGGGGGCTCGACGTCGTCGAGATCGAGCGCGGCGACGAGAAGGTCAGCGCTGCGCTGCTCACCGAGCTCGAGCGGCGCACCGTCGACGCGATGCACGCCGGTGTCGACGTCATCTTCCAGGCCACGTTCTTCGATGGCCGGTGGATGGGGTTCGCGGACTTCCTCGTGAAGGTCGACCGACCGAGCGACCTCGGGGCGTGGAGCTACGAGGTCGAGGACACGAAGCTCGCCCGGCAGGTCAAGCCCGCGGCGCTGCTCCAGCTCGCCGCGTACGCCGAGCACGTCGCCCGGATCCAGGGACACCCACCGGACCACATCCACGTGCGGCTCGGCACCATGGAGCGACGGTCCTTCCCGCTGCGGGAGCTCGCCGCCTACCACCGCACGGTGAAGGCCCAGTTCGAGGCGGCGCTCGCCGCGGACACCGAGACCTACCCCGACCCGGTCAGCCACTGCGCGCTGTGCCGCTGGGCGGACGTGTGCGACGGCCGCCGGCGCGACGACGACCACCTGAGCCTCGTCGCGTGGATGCGGCGCGACCAGACCCGCAAGTTCGCCGACGCCGGCATCACGACGGTCGAGGAGCTCGCCGACGCTCCGCCCGACGTCCGGCCGGGCCGCATGGGAACGACCACGGCCGAGCGGCTCCGCGAGCAGGCGCGACTCCAGGTCGTCGAGCGTCGCACCGGGCAGCGCATCTACGAACTGCTCGAGGCGGAGCCCGACCGCGGGCTGTGCCTCCTGCCCGAGCCGTCCCCCGGCGACCTGTTCCTCGACCTCGAGGGCGACCCGTTCGTCGGTGACGAGGGGCTCGAGTACCTCTTCGGCGTCGTCGAGATCGACGAGCGCGGCGCGCCGGTGTTCCACCCCTTCTGGGGCCACGACGACGCGGAGGAGAAGGCCGCGTTCGAAGCGGTGATCGACCTCATCGTCGCGCGGCTCGAGCGGTGGCCCGACCTGCACGTCTACCACTACGCCCCGTACGAGGAGACCGCGTTCAAGCGGCTGATGGGGCGCCACGGCACCCGCGAGGACGAGGTCGACCGGTTGCTGCGCGGTGGGGTACTCGTCGACCTGTACCGGGTCGTGCGCCAGGGCGTGCGGGTGTCGGCCGAGTCGTACTCCATCAAGCAGCTCGAGCCGCTCTACATGCAGGCGCGCGACGCCGACGTGAAGGACGCCGCATCGAGCATCGTCGCCTACGAGCGGTGGCTCGAGGAGGGCGACCCGGCGCTGCTCCAGGGCATCGAGGACTACAACCGCGAGGACTGCATCTCGACGTGGAAGCTGGGCGGGTGGCTGGAGGAGCGCCGGACCCAGGCCGCCGCGGACTTCGGAGGCGGGTTGCCGCGGCCGGCACCGCGGGAGGCCGAGCCGCCTGCGGAGGTCGGCGCCGCTCAGGAGGTCGTCGCCGAGCTCGAACGCCGGCTCCTCGACCGCGTGCCCGACGACCGCGTAGCCCGCTCCGCGGACGAGCAGGCCCGCTGGTTGCTGGCCCAGCTGGTGAGCTGGCACCGGCGCGAGGCGAAGTCCACGTGGTGGACCTACTTCTCGCGCATGGCGATGACCGACGAGGAGCTCGCGGAGGACGCCGACGCGATCGGCGGCGTCGAGTTCGCCGCACACCTCGGAGCGGAGAAGAGGTCGGTCGCGTACCGCTACCGCTTCGACCCGACACAGGACTTCACGATCGCGGTCGGCGACACGGTGCACAAGGCCGGCAGCGCGAAGGGGAGCTACGAGGTCCTCGCGCTCGACGCCGTCGACGGGACCATCGACCTCAAGACCGGCCGCGACCCCGACGATCCGCCGGCCACCTCGCTCGTGCCCTACGACATCGTCCCCGACTCGGCGTTGCGCGAAGCGGTCCAGCGGGTCGCCCGCTCGGTGATCGCGCACGGCATCGACGGGGCGGGTCCGTACCGCGCGGTGCGTGACCTCCTGCGCGGGCAGCCACCGCGGATCGGCGGCGTCCCGGCGGGCGAACCGCTCGCCGACCCCGCAGACGACCCAACGGACGCGGCCGTGCGGCTCTCCCACCTCCTCGACGACACTTGCCTGCCGATCCAGGGTCCGCCCGGAGCGGGCAAGACCTACACCGCGGCGCAGGTGGCGCTGTCGCTCGTCGCTTCGGGCAAGCGGGTCGGGATCACGGCGCTCAGCCACAAGGCGATCACGAACCTGCTCGACGAGATCTGCGCGTGCGCCGCCGAGACGGGCGCGTCCCCACGGATCATCCAGAAGGTGTCGAAGGGCGGTACCGGATGCGGGAACGCCCTCGTCGAGTGCGTGACGAGCAACACGGTCGTCGAGGACCGCCTGGACGCCGGGCAGGTCGACATCGTCGCGGGCACGGCGTGGCTCTTCTCGCGCGAGGCGTTCGACCAACGGCTCGACGTGCTCATCGTCGACGAGGCGAGCCAGCTGCCGCTCGCGAACGCCGTTGCCGTCGGCGCGGCCGCCCGCAGCATCATCCTCGTCGGCGACCCGCAGCAGCTCGCCCAGCCGTCGAAGGGCGCCCACCCGCCGGGCTCCGGCGTGTCGGCCCTCGAACACATCCTCGACGGCCACGCCACCGTGCCGTCCGACGGGGGCTTGTTCCTCGCGACGACCCGCCGGCTGCACCCGGACGTGTGCGCGTTCACGTCCGAGGTCGCGTACGAGGGGCGGCTGCGGCCGCACGCGGTCTGTGCGCGCCGGCGGCTGGAGGACGGTTCCGGTCGCGCGGTCACCGGCCTGCGGTTCGTGCCGGTCGACCACGTGGGGGACCGCACCGAGTCGCTCGAGGAGGCACGCGTCGTCCGGCAGCTCGTCGATGAGCTGATCGGCATGTGCTGGATCGACGAGCGCGGACAGGCGTCGCCGGTCACGGTCGACGACGTGGTGGTCGTCGCGCCGTACAACCTCCAGGTGGCGCGCCTGAGAGAGGTGCTGCCGGACGGAGCGCGCGTCGGAACGGTCGACAAGTTCCAGGGCCAGCAGGCACCGGTCGCCGTCTACTCGATGACCACCGCCACGCCGGAGGACATGCCCCGCGGCATGGAGTTCCTCTACAGCCTCAACCGTCTCAACGTCGCGACCTCACGCGCTCTGGCGCTGGCGATCGTCGTCGCGAGCCCCCACCTGCTGACCGTCCGCTGCCGCAAGCCGAGCCAGCTCCGCCTCGCCAACGCGCTGTGCCGCTTCGTCGAGATGGCCGACTCGGTGCCGCCCGCCTCTGCTACGTCCAGCTCCTGGTACGCCTAGGAGCCGAGGTGGAGTTCGACACCTTCGTCGCGGTCGACTGGAGCGCGGCCAGCGCGCCCACGCGGGGACGGGACAGCATCTGGATCGCCTGGATGAGCGTCGACGGTTGGCAGCCGTCCTTTCCGCCGTCGGAGAACCCGCCGACGCGTGCGCGCGCCACACGTGAGCTGCACGGGTTCCTGGTGGATGCGGTCGCCGCCGGCCGACGTGTCGTGGTCGCCACCGACTTCCCGCACGGCTACCCGTCCGGGACCGCCGCGGCGCTCGGACTCGGCGATCTGGCGTGGCAGCAGATGTGGCGGCTGGTCGACGACCTCCTCGACGACGGCCACGACAACCGCAACGACCGTTCGGACGTCGCCGCCCAGCTCAACGCGCGCATCGCGCCGGGCGTCGCCGGTCCGTTCTGGGGTCACCAGTCGTCCGCGGTCCCGCGACCGGCCGCGTTGCCGCGGACGAAGAAGGGGGTGGTCGACTACCCGGTCGCCGGCATCGGCGAGTGGCGCCTCGTTGTGCAGCGGCTGTGCGCACGTGGGTGGCGACCGATGTCGGTCTGGCAGCTCGCGTTCCGGCCGGTCGGCGGCCAGGCGCTCACCGGCATCCCACGCCTGCGTTCCCTGCGCCACGCACCCGGACTCGCGGAGGTCAGCGTCGTGTGGCCGTTCGAGACCGGCTTCGCCGACGACATCCCGGAGGACGGTCCCCTCGTCGTGCACGCGGAGATGTGGCCGCGTCTCGTCGAGGACTCCTACGAGCCCGACACCGTCCTCGATCGGGCCCAGGTCCGCGCCGTCGTCGGCTGGTTGAGGCGGCACCACGACGCCGGGCGCCTGCACGATCTGTTCACCGCCCCCGACGACCTCGCACCCGGCGACCTCGACGCGGTCGTCACCGAGGAGGGGTGGATCCTCGGCGCCACGTGACGGACAACCCGGCGTCGCAGCGGGTCGCGCGTCGCATCCGGGTGACCGAGGTGGGGACGCTCGAGCACGCCGGCCGCCCGCACGGCCTCTGGTGCAAGCAGCTCAGCGGCAGTTCAGACTGATGGTCCGTCGACAGCGGCGGTGATCGCCTCGTCGATCGGTGTGTCCCCAGCGACGAGCTCGAGGGTGTGCCCGACGGTGCGGTCGTCTCCGAGGGTCGCGGCGAGCACCGCGGCGACGTCGTCGCGTGGGACCTCACCACGCTGGACGTGCTCGGCCAGCCTCACGCGGCCCGTGCCGGGATCGTCGGTGAGGCGGCCGGGGCGCATGATCGTCCAGCGCAGGCCGCTCGCGCGCAGCTCCTCGTCGGCGCGCGCCTTCGCGCGGAGGTAGACCTCGAAGACGCCCTCGCCGTCGGGCGGATCCGCGGCGCCCATGGCGCTGATCATGACGTAGCGGTCGACGCCCGCCCGGCGGCAGGCGTCGATGAGCTTCGCCGCTGCGCCGTAGTCGACCGTCTCCTTGCGGGCGGCGCCGCTGCCCGGACCGGCGCCGGCGGCGAACACGACCGCGTCGGCGCCGGCGATGGTGCCGGCGAGGTCGTCCGCCGACGCCTCCTGGAGGTCGACGACGACCGGCTCGGCCCCATCGGCGCGGAGGTCGTCGGCCTGGTCCTCCTTGCGGATGATCCCGCGGACGCGGTCGCCTCGGTCAGCGAGGATCCGTGTCAGACGGCGGGCGCTCTGTCCGTGGCCACCCGCGATCGCGACGTCCACACGTGCTCCTCCGAACGGTCGTCGGCGACCGTAGACGTCGCCGCGGTCCGGATCCGGGCGACCTCACGTCTCGCCAGGCTCCTCGGCGGTCGGTTCGACCGCGATGCCGCGACCGCGGTCGCCATCCGTTGGAGGGGTCGATCGAGCGTGACGAGCGTGGCGCCCAGCGCACCGGCGAGCGCGACGTACGCGGCGTCGGACGCGGAGAAGTTCTCCCCCCCACCGAAGATGGCGCCCGTGAGGCACCGGTGGGTGTGCCGGGTCACGGGGAGGTCTCGGAGGTCGGTGAGCGCGTCCTCCGCCCTCTCCACGTCCAGCTCGTGCGCCAGTCACAACCCGCGGACCGTCGACGCGATCTCGACGTCGAGCATCTCCGGGGCATGGAGGTCCGCTTCCGGGTCCTCGACGGCGACCGACACCGCCGCTGCGTCGGAGGTGCGGAGCAGGTACGCCGCGACGCAGGAAACCAAAGCCAGCGACCCCCGCTACGTCGACTCGACCACTCCCGGAGGTCGACGGCCCCTAATCGCCGACCCGCCCGATTATCGCTCCTACGGACATCAGATAACCGATCATCGAGGAGCGGCGGCTCGGGTCAACCATCTGGCAGGAGCAGGGTGACGGCCAGGTCCGGCAGCGTGCGGGCGAGGGTGGCCTGTCTGCGGTCGAGCGTGACAAGCGGCAGATCGTGTTCGGCGCATGTCAGCGCGATCAGCAGATCGTGAACGCTGCCGCCAAGGTTCAGCGTCCGTCCGTTGCGGAGTGCGTACTCGTACGCATCGGCCGGCGTGACCGCGACCCGATCGGATGATGCCCACGGTGCCAGGAGCTGCTCGACCAATTCTGGTCCCAGGTTCCACGGGCCACGACGCAGAGCCGCCCAGGTTTCAGCGGCGACGATGCCGGGCACCGTCCCTTGCGCCGCCTGTGCGACGTGTGGCCGGGCGAGGTCGTGGAACTCATGGTTGTCCACCAGCCCGGCGACCATGACCGATGTGTCGATCACGTTCGGTCGCGCTGGCGGTGGATGGCGTCAATCGTCTCGTCGTTGGATACCTCTTGGAGGTCCTCGACCGACGCCACCGGCAGGCCGTCATCGGCGACCCTGACCTCGGCGCGGCGGCGCCGTTCGAGTAGAAGGCCCTCGGGTGTCGGAACCAGCTCGAGGGTGCCTCCGTCCCGCACGCCGAGCCGTTCGCGCTCACGCTGCGGGATCACCACCCGCCCCTGTCGGTCCACCTTCAACGTCTCGGGCATCGGGCCATCTCCTTCAATGGAAGTTCACCACCATTGTACCACCAGTTCGGTGGTGTTACGGTGGTGTGCTCAGATGACACTCATGGCGACCACTCGGTCCGTCGCTGCGGCGTTCCCTGACGGGGAAACCACTGACGACGACGCCGCACGGGTACGACTCGACCGGATGTCGAGTCGTGCCCGGAACCACGCGAAGTCGCGCGTGGCGCCACACCGATGTCCCCGCGGCTCGCGCACCTGTCGCACCACCAGAACGTCATCCGTGTGACCGGCCCAACGACCGTGGAGGTCGCCGTGCTCGGACCCCGCGGCGACCCACACGTCGAGTTCGACCTGTCGGCCCTGCTCGATGACCCAATCGAAGCCGAGGACGACTTCCACTTCGACGACTTCTAGCCGGTCAGTCCCCGAGGGCGTCGACGGGCCACTGTGCGTTGCGCCGGTCACCACATCGGCTGCCACGTCCGGGTCGCCCTCACGTTGACGGGCCCAGCCCGCCGCGGCAGCCAAGTTTCCGACGAGTTCCTCCGCGAGGATCTGAACTGGCACATTGGCGGGATTGGGGCTCGCAACGGTCGTGAGACCCTGGCAACGCGAGATGATCGTCCGTGATCCGAATGTCTGCGGCGCTCAAGCAGTCGTGCGCGGCACACGGATCATGGTCAGTGTGGTCCTCGATTCGCTCGCAGACGGGATGACCGAGGACGAGATCATCGCCGAGACCCGACCCTCACGGTCGAGGGCATCCGCGCGGCCGTGGCGTACGGCGCGGAGCTTGCCCGCCGCCCGTAGCGGGACGGGACAGGGGTGAGAACCACATCGACGTCGGCATCCCGGGCGCTCACCTGGCACGGGCAGCAGCCGTTGTCAGCATCGCAGTGGTTCTGCGCGCTCGTCTCGGTGACCGCCGCCGCCCATAACGATCATGGTAGTTCGGGGGAACTACCGACCGGACGCTATCTGGCGAATTGCTGGACAGCGCGCGGAACGTTCGCCGCGAGAGGCGGCGTGCCGATGCCAACTCCGGACAACCGGACGCTAGAGACCAAGTTCTGGGATGCGATCTGTGACACGCGGGAACGGGCCTGCTCCTGACCTGCGAAGGCGGCTGAGGACGGCACCGAACTTCGTGCCGGGGCCGTAGCAAGCCCGCGACAGCGCTTGGGTGGTCGACTGCATGACATATCGATGGGAGGACACCGACATGAGCACGCTCGTCGCAATCCAGCAACTCGCGCAGCAGAACGGGGATGTGACCCTGAACCTCACGCTGCCCGGGATCATCGCACTGCTCGCCGGCATTGTCATCCTGATCGTGCCGAGGCTCCTCAACTACATCGTGGCCGGTTACCTCATCATCGTCGGCCTGATCATGATCTTCGACGTGAGCCTGTGACGTAGCGCGAACGTCAGCTTCCGAGGCGGCTTTGATGGCCTGCGGGGCTATGTCGCCGGGGCGGCACCATCCCGCCTGGTCCGGTAGACGTAGCGCACGGTGACGGATGCGCCGGTGACGACGTTGTGCCGGATCCTCATCCGTCCTCAGGACCGGTTCGGGTCCAGCATGGCCGCAGTATGGCGCAGTCCGCCACCGCGGACGTCCCGCCGGTCCGAGCCGCGTCGGCACGTATCAGCGGGACGTCCTCGAGCTGTGCTCGAAGAGCTGGTCCCAGCGTGCGTCGAGGCGCCGCAGCGCCTCCGTTGCAGCGACCGCCGTGAGTGCGTCGTCGTCGCCCTCGAGCAGGCCAAGTCGATGCAGCTCCCCGACGCCGTCACGCACCTCGAAGTCGAACCGGATGCCGAGCTCGTCGGCGAACCAGGCTTCGACGGCTTGGTCGAGCTCTTCCCGGGACCGTGGTCCGTCGGCCGTACGGAGGAAGTACCAGCCGAGCAACGCCTCCTTCACCTCCTCCTCCTCGGCTGCGTCGAGGAGGTTGAAGAACACACCGGCGTCATTGTCGAGGTTGCGGAAGTACAGATTGTCGGACAGCGTCTTCATGAACTCCATCTGCCGGGCCTTGTACTTCGTGAACTGGCGGATCAGGTAGCTGCCGAGCGTCCCGAGTCCGGCTCCCAGCGCGAGCAGCGTGGACTGGTCGAGCTCGACTGGTTCGTCGCGGAAGCCGAGCCAGAACCCGACCATCAGAAGGATGAGACCGACCGTGGTCGCGAGGCGCGTGGCGGCGATGACGATCCCACTGACGACCGCCGGCACGCCGATCATGAACTTGTCGACCCGCCGCATCTTCACCTCCGTGTTGGGCAAGAGCATCTCGATGTCGGCTCGGGGGACGTCCTGGAAGAGCTTGATCACGGTCGAGCCCGGATCGAAGGGCAATGCATCGGCGTCGGTCTCGCGGTGACCGAAGTGCGCAGCGTCCTTGAAGGTCACGAAGACGAGCACCTTCTCGTAGTTCGTGAACGTGACCGTCCGCTTGCGCAGACCGCCCCAGGACTCGACCTGCTGCTCACGCACGTTCTCGCCGCGGCGGTAGATCAGCACCTCGTCGAGGTCGTCGAAGTCGACCTCGACCCGGACCGACAGCAGCGACTCTTCCTCGAACGCCTGGTGGATCTCGTCGATCTCGATGCGCTCGAAGTTCGCGTCCTCGAGCAGTTCCACGAGCCCGTTGACGAGTTGGCGTCGCGCGTCGGCGAGCTGGGCCTGGTCGTAGTCGTGGATGATGCGGGTGTCGGGATCGTGACGGAACGGCGCGTACGCGTCCTTCAGCGCCTCCAGCCGCGTCCGGAACTCGAAGTGGACGGTGGCGTCGAGGAGGTCCGCGAGGGGGCGGAACGCGTCCTGGTCGCCGGGCGGCAGGCGCCCGTTGTCCGCCAGGAGGTCGACGAGGTCGCTCTGGCGGACGGGGATGAAGCGCTGGCCGGCGGCCATCCCATCGCCGCCCGCCTGCTTCTCGCCCGTCGCTTCCGTTGCCACCGAACGTCGCCTCCGCTCTCAGAAGGACCGTACCGACGCCGTCATGGTGGCATCGACCGATGCGCGCCTACCCGCGCCCGAGGACGGGTCGGGGACGGTAGGTCTCGGCCAGGTAGTCGAGGTCGTCAGGCTCCATCTCGATGTCGGTCACCGCGATCACGTCGTCGAGATTGTCGAGCTTGGTCGTCCGAGCATGCGGCCCACGCGTTCTACCATTGAAATCCGTTTCACCGAGCTCTACCCCGAAGAGCGAGATTCCGACGGAACCGCGCCACCACGGGCTGTTCATGAGGCTGTCTGTCCACTGGAGACGGTCCGTGCTGAAACTCGGTAGCTCCCGCGCGCCTCTTCCTGGCGCGCGAACCGGGTGGTTACGGCGAAGTACCGCCATCCGCAGCCGTGGTTCTCGCGCGCGTCCCGTTCGTCCTTGGGACGCGCGTAGCCGCGCCCGGAACGGCTCAGGCTTCTGCCATCGGCTACGGCCCGAGTCCGCCGATGAAGTCTGCCGGGGTGACGATGCGGACCCCTTCCAGGACATGGAGGTCCAGGAGGTCGGCGTCGCCCGTGACGATCACGTCAGCGCTGCCGGTGATGGCGGCTTCCAGGAGCGGTTGTCGTCAGGGTCTCGAACCAGGTCGAGGGTCACGGTGGGGCGGACCACGTGCGAGGCGACGGTGATGAGCTCGACGACCTCGTCGATATCGCCGAACATCTTCGCGAGCTTGGGGTAGGCCAGCACTCGTCGGAGTTCTTCCAGCAGTGCGGGGCTGGTCATGATATCGAACCTTCCGGTCAGCGCTGCCTCGACGACCTCGCCGGGCGGGCCGCCCACCCAAGCCCGGACACCCACGTGTTGGTGTCGAGTACCGCCCGGGTCACGACACCTTCCGGGCTGCCTCGCTCGCCTCATCGACCGCGGTGGGATCCAGACCTGCAGAGGCAACCCGTTGGCGGACCTGCTTGAGCCGCCGTCGTAGTTCGTCGCGGGCTTCGGCTCGGACCAGTTTGTGGAGCGCCTCCCACTCGTCGCGGCTGACTAGGACGGCCAGCGGCTGGCCGCGCTTGGTCAGCCCGATCGGGTCGGCCCCCTCGGCGACCTCTTCGACGAGTCGACCCAGCTGGCCACGTGCCTGTTCCACGCCGACGAACCGTTCCGCCATCGCGGCTCCGAACCTTACGGTTAAGCTTAAGGATACCAGGATGGCGCTTGAGTGGACTGGCTTCCACGCCAGGCGGACGCTGACTCGGCGGCGTGACCGGTAGCGCCGTCGAGGAGGTCGATCATGTCCACGTTCACTCTGGAACTGCCTACCACCCAACAGCGCGACACGGCCAGCTGGGCCGCGGTCGCGTTCATCGCCAGCTACTCGTCCGAGGCGACCCGACGCACCTACACCACCCAGCCGCGGCTGTGGTTGGGTTGGTGCGCCGCTCATCACCTTGACCCGCTCGGCGACATCCGTCGTCCGCATGTCGAGCTGTACGCCCGTGAGCTCGAAAGGCCGGGGGCTGGCCACCGCGACGGTCGCGTTGAAGCTGGTCGTGCTCACCGGCTTCTACCGCCACTGCGTCGAAGACCAGCTACTCGAGCCTCGCCCGCTGTGCACGTCCGCCGTCCAAAGGTCTCCCAGGAGTCGACCCGGATCGGCCTGGACCGCAATGAGCTCGGCGCGTTCTTGGTCCAGGCCGGTCTGTCGGGCGGCAACGACCACGTGCTGGCGTGTCTGCTCGGGCTCAACGCCCTGCGGGTCTCGGAAGCCTGCGGTGCCGACCTCGACGACCTGGCGGTCGCCAACGGACACCGCACGCTGCGGATCGTGGGCAAGGGCAGCCAGCCCGCGCTGATCCCGCTCGCACACGTACCGCTCGGGCCATCGACACCGCAGTCGGCGAGCGCACCGACGGGCCGCTGATGGCCAGGCCCGACGGCAGCCGCCTGGACCGGCACGCTGCGGGACGGATCGTGCGTCGACTCGCGAAACGAGCAGGGATCACCCAGCCGATCTCGCCGCACTCGCTGTGCCTGCGAGATGCCGCCCACCGGACGACGGATCGGTTCCCAGACGCGCGGTCAGTGGTGACGCGAGTCAGACCGGCGGCGGACATCTCGGGGCTGACCCTGGCAGGACGAGCAGCCGCTGTCAGCATCGCAGTGGTTTCGCGAGCAGGGTGTGTTGTCTCGGTGATGCCGTGTCCGTCCGCCTAGGCCGTTCTGTGAACGACTGGGGCGATGTCGGGGCGTGGGAACGTCGGCCGGGGTCGGGCGGCGGAGCGCCCTCGCCCACCCTGCAACGGCACCTTCGGGGAGCCCGGCCATGACTTCGTCGAGGAGCCCGGGCGCGGCGCGGTCGCAGGCAGCGTTCCAATGCCGGAGCCCGTCCCGAGGGTCGGAGGTTGGTAGCGCTCAGGCCAGTCGCCATGGTCTCGCGGCACCCTTGTGGCAACCGTCGCCCGAGGAAAAGCCGTGCCGTCATCCTGGTTGATCAGCTGGTCGTTCGCCGCGTGGACGGTCGCATCTGCGCTCGCGATCTACGTGCTGCTGATCGCATTCAGCAGGGTGATCGGACCGCGGGCGTTCTCGCAGATGACGGCGTTCGACTTCGCGGTCACCGTGGCGCTGGGTGCCATCGTGGGCTCGACGGCGGCCGGGGCGGTGGGGCTGCCTGCGGGACTGCTGGCGTTGGCTTCGCTGTTCACGTTCCGCGGCACGGTCGCCGTCGCGCGACGTCACGGCCTCACCCGGCTGGTGGACAACAGCCCCCTCCTGCTGTTCGTGGAGGGACGGTTCCAGCCCGGCAACCTCCGGAAGGCGAAGATCACCCGGAACGATGTCTACGAAGCGCTGCGACTCAACGGTACGACGACGCTCGACGAGGTCGCGGCCGTCATCATCGAACGGAACGGCGAGCTGAGCGTCCTCCCACGGAACGGGACGATCGACCCCGAGCTGATGGAGAACGTCGTCGGGGACGATGGCGCGCCCTGAGCGGGCGGGTGAGACCGCCGATTCACCCGGACGGGTCGGGCGCTTCTTCGCCGATGGTCTGGCCGTAGTTGAGCAACCCGACGAAGATGGCGCCGCCCACCGCGTTACCTATCGCCGCCCAGATGATCACGTACAGGTACTGGGACCAGGAGGTCCCCGCCCCAGCGAACAGCGCGGTGAGCAGCTCGGTCGAAGCGAACACGACGTGGTGGAACGGCCCCACTCCGATCGTGCCGGTGACCAGGACGATGGCGAGGAGCTGCCCCGCTGTGTCACGCGCGGCCTTGGACAGCCACGTCGCGAGTCCCATCAGCCAACCCGCGAGCACCGCGGAGCCGAACACCACCGGCCACGGGGACCCCGTGAGGGAGCCGGCCAGCGAGGCGATGGCACCGCGCGACACGATATCGAGACGTGGTCCGAGCACCGCCACCAGTGCCGCGAACCCGGCCGTGCCCAGCAGGTTCGCCAAGAGCATCACCGTCCACCGTCCGGCCACCCGCCGCACCGTCGTATCGCCTTCGAACAGCGGGAGCACGCTCATGGTCGTGTGGGCGGTGAACAGCTCCGTCTGCCCGGTCATCACGATGATGAACCCGATGCTCGACAGACCGGCGAGCGTGAGCTGCCTCGTGAGGTCGGATCCGAAGTCGTGCATGCTCAGCGCCATCAGCATCAGCAAGGCGCCGAACGACAGGTTCAGCCCAGCCGTGAACGCCGACAACGCCACGGCGCGCACGTCGCGTTCCAGCTCGTCGAGCGCCGCCTCGGACTGACGGAGCAGGATCTGACGGTGATCGAGCCCGCCGGAGCGTTCGCGCCCGCTGCCGTTACCCATGGGTCCACTCCCAACGACCGACTGCATCCCAGACTTGACCGTGATCCGCACGGTCACATCCCTGAGCGCCGCCGGGAGCACGAGGTTACGAGCGAGACCAGTCGCTAGCTCGGAAGTCTGCACGAACTTCCCCCTAGCTCGAGCGTTCAGCAACGGTCTGGTCATGTACCCGCCCTTCGCGCGGGGCTTGCGCCCCGACGCCACGGCCACCTCGAGGACAGCGTCGTCCCGATTCCGATTGGAACCTCTCGGCCGTGGCTGGATGCCGCAGACGCGCAACACCGTCCCGTGAGACGTCTCCGGAAAGCTCAGCGCGCAGTTGCGATACGGCCGAGCCGCCGACAGCACCGCGCAACGGGGGTGCCGGGCGGGTATGGAGAACCGGCGACGCGTCGTCGCCAGGAAGCAACTATGCGCGGGGATCGGCTCCCGGAGAAGCACCCCGACCCGCGCAGAGCGGGGAATCTTGACCAGATCCGACGCGCGGCATCCGTGGCTATGCGCGACGTCGAGTCGGCGCCCTGCGGATCCGTCGCCATGCATAGCAACCTGCCCGTAGCAGCCGATGGCCAACGGGGATCGCCGCTACTGCCGTGGGCGCCCGGTTCCGAACGGACAGTCGGCGTAGACCGCTAGTCGAAATCAGCGACAACCACGACCCGCTCGATCCGGATCCACAAGCTGCTGCTCGTCGGGGCCCGACCACGAGCGCATACGCTATGGCCTCGACCGCGGCGACCCCTATCTCTTGTTCGGGCATTCCCACCCTGACATACTCGACCGTCGTTACGGGGTGAGGCCGGCAGACTGGAGTGGGCGTCACCCGAGCGGGAACGAGTCCCCAGCCGTCACTTACCGCTTCCTGGGCTCTGCCAGCTTCGCGCGGATTGTCGCATCCGCGTCAGCGCTCGTAACGGGGAAGACTGGCGCCATCACCTACCGCTCGCGAGGGAGGGGGAGCGCCACACGGAAGTCAACCTTCGAAGGTTCGGTGACCTCGCTACGCAAGCGATCGGGAGGGCCCACGAGGAGCTCAACGCCGGGAAGCTTCGCATCAATCCGAAGGTGCCCGGCGGTGGCGACCCTCGTGCGGATTTCCCGCGGCGTCGGTTCTTCTGGGTTTCCCTGCCATAGCGAGTTGCCCTCCGAAATTGGCGAGGACGATGCGCTCGACGGCGCGCATCGCCGTGGTTCTGCTCGGGCGGATCGTGGGTCCCCGCGTCCATAACGAGTGCCGTACGGACGACTCGGCACGGAGCTCGATCAGGGGTCGCGCGTTGCTGGCCCCACCTGAGCAGCGACATCCATGGTGTGGGGACTGAAGGCCTCCACGAGCTCTTGAACTTTCGCGACCCGCTCTTGGAATCCAGGACGTTGGCGCCACTCGGTCACAGCCTCCTCACTTTGCCATGGCCCGAAACTGATGAAGCGCTCGGGAGCGTCACGATCCTGAAAGGAGCTTGGCCCACGTGGCCCCCGGGACGTTGGCAGCGGTCCACTCCGCGAACTCGCGCCAAGCGGCCATGAACTCGTCTTGTCTTCTGTCCTTCGCCGTCCACTCTCCGAGCGTGTAGAGCTGTGCCACGACTGAACTCCTAATCGGTTCGACGTTCATCCTGCCCGTCCCGATACTGCAACGTCCACGGGCAGGGATGCGGCCCGGCGGTGCCTGATCAGTCCGCGGTCGGGTAGCCGGGGTCGCTGCGCCCCGGCCCCCTCAGAACCCGGCGTGCGGCTTGCACCGCACCGGGCTCAAGCAAGCCTGTCAGGGTCAGCCGGCTCGTCGTCATCCGTCTCACCTTGCGACGGCCCTCGGTCCGTTCACCGCCGGAGCGGTGTCCAACTTGTCCTCGGGTTCTGACGCTTCGTCGGCCTCGTCGTCGGGCTCACCTGACCCTGTCAGCACCCTTTCGGGTCGGGCACCAGGCCCGTATCCGGCCAGTTGTCCGAGCACCCGCCGGTGGAGGCCGACGCCTGGCTGTGCCCGGTTTCCTGCCGCCTTTCGGCTGCCGGCGTTCGCTTCTGGGTCATCCTCGGCCCGCTGAGGGATTGGGCTTTCCTTACGGTCGGCTTACCGGCACCACCGACGGCGGGCCGGATCTCAACGGGGTTGCCACGTTCACACACACGAGATGCGACCGGCGAGGGCGCCCCCTTTACCCCGACAACGGCGGTGTTCCTACGACCGAGATCCCGTCTCCCGGTCGCCGCCTGCCGCCTTGCAACGGCACGGTTGTTACCACCCCGCTGGACCATCCCATCCGCGAGGCTCCACGTAACGAGGCATCACCAGGGGTTCACTTGCGTTCGCCCGTCCGGTCTTCCCCTCGCCTGTGGCCCCCGGATGGAACGGGGACCCTTGGGCTTACACCTGAGCTTCGCACCCCGCCGTTACCGGCGGCGCACGTCAGGGCAGGGACGGGTCCACGGAACACTGGCCCAGAGCTACACATCCGACATTGGCGTCGACCTCCAATCTGTGCACTCACTCGACATGTGCGACCTCGTGTCGCACCAGAAAGCCGTGGTTGTCGCGCGCGTTGAGGAAGTTCATCATGGGCCATAGCGCGCCGGTAGAAGATTATGCAAGTTCATCGGCGCCGAGCGTCGCACGGGCGTCCACGAGATCGCGATTCGATGAGATGGTGCCATGGAGCTGGACGTTCATCCGACCGTGCTGGCGATCTGTCGACTGGACCCTTCCCGGGCTATCCCGGCTTGGGCCACGGGAGCGGCAGGTCCATTGGTGTCCGTGACCCGAACGAGTGACGAGCTGTCGGTCGTGATCCCCGAACACGCCGTGCCGCGCTCGGTGCGCTATGAGGGGTCCTGGCTGGGGATGTCGGTCCGTGGTCCGTTGGAGTTCTCGCTCACGGGTGTTGTGGCCGGATTGTCGGCGCCACTGGCGGACGCGGGGATCCCGATCTTCGTCGTGTCGACCTTCGACACCGATTGGCTGTTGGTGCGCGCAGACGACATTGACCACGCTGTTGAGGCGCTAGGTGGTGCCGGGCATCAGGTCCATTTCCTGGAAGCCTGATGACTGCCATGCTCATCTTTCGTTGTTCCCGCCGCGCGCAGTCGCAGTGGTTAGGCGGCCATCGGTGACGGTAGCCGTTCGTTGTGCTGTGCCTTGCGGTTCTCCCACTCGACGGGCGGGATGAACCCGATGGTGGAGTGCAGTCGCCGGTGGTTGTAGCGGGCGATTCATCGGAAGATCGCGGAACGTGCTTGGGCTCGGGTGCGGTAACGGCGGCGGTTGACGAGTTCGGCCTTCAGGGACGCGAAGAAGCTCTCCGCGACGGCGTTGCGTTCCGGGTGTCCGGGCGACAGCACGATCGCGCCCATCCCCAGCACGCCCTTGAACGCCAGGAACTCCTGGGTGAAGTACACCTGCCCGCCACGCCGTGTGGAGATCGCCGGTTCGCCGTCGTACGCCCTTGCGGGGCACCCCGCCCAGCTCCTGCAGGCACCAGCGGTGCCCGCCGAGCACGTCGTGGGTCTGCTTGGAAGCGATCATGCGGGCCACGATCCACCGCGAGAACCCCGACACCCCCGCGATCACCGGCAGCCGCGCCACCTGCCCGTAGCCCACCGGGATGTCCACCGGGGGCTCCCACAGGTCCCACTGCGCCAGCTCACCCGGCTCGTAGGTCATGCGCCCGTACCCCTGCGGGATCAGGTAGTCCGGGCGGATCTCACACACCCGCTCACGCAGGATCGTCATCCCGCGCGTCCACCCGATCCGCTCGGCGATCACCGTCGCCGGCATGTCCGGCGTCTTGTGCAGCAGACGATGGATCTCCTCCCACCGCGTCCACCGCCGAGCCCGCTGGCACCCGCTCGTAGCGTGGCGGCGCGCTCGAGCGCACCGCCGTCCGCACCGTGTTGCGCGCCACACCCAACCGCCGGGCGATGGCCTTGATGCCCATGCCCTCGGCGAAGTGCAGTCGCCTGATCTCTGCCCACTCGTCCAACGTGATCAACTCCTCCTCCTGACCTCGAGCCCTACAGCTCGGGTCAGGCTCGGGGTCCAGCCGCTCGAAGCAGCGGAACCTCCGCAGGGTCAGGATTCGACCGTTGTCAGAGGGTCAGTATTCAGCCGTTGCCGACACCGCTTCCTCGCCGCGAACTCGTCGAGTGCCTCGCGGGGGATGCAACGGCAGCTCCGAGCTTTTTTGAACCGCCCCCAGGTCCTGCGCAGGCTCCCATCCGTGAGAAGATGGAGTCATGGGACGGACGATCATCAGGCAGGTACCGAAGCCGGTTCGTGAGCGAGGCGTGCAGTCTCGACCACGAGGGCCGCTACGACTCGCAGTGGGCCGCGCGACGGTCGCCGAGTACCGGTTGCCGATCCTCTCCACCTTAATCGCCATGCTGTGAAAGGAGGGCTTCGGCCCTAGCGGCTTGTAGCCGCCTTCTGCCCGTCGTTTCGGCCCCGACCTCCTGCGGGTTTATGTGCCGCCTCCACGGCGTCCCCCGACCGCGCGACCTTGGATATGGGCGCTTTGCCGACGCGTCGCCGGGTCCTGCTGACGACGTGGCGGTATCACCCAGCAGCGTGTGACCGTCTGGATGCCGCACCGCTGCCGACTCAGAGTTGTCGCCAGGCGATGAGCGGGGGCCGGCGGAGCGTCTCGCGCATCCGTAGGGCGACGTCGACGCCGCTGAACGCTGTGACGAGGGCGACAACGACGATCGCGGCGGCGATCGAGTACAGGTCGGCCAGCGCGCCGGCCAGGACGGCGCCGACGGTGAACCCGATGTCGCGCCACAGCCGGTAGACCCCGACGGCCGCGCCGCGCCAGCTGGGGTGGGCGACGTCACCGACGGCTGCGATCAGGGTCGGGTAGGCCATCGCGGTACCGGCACCGAACAGGACGCTACCGGCGGCCCAGGCGGCGAACGTGTCGCCAGCGGCGATGGACAGCAGGCCGGCGGCTTCGGTGAGCTGGCCGGCGGCGATGAGCCACTTGCGACCGATCCGGTCGGACAGCGCGCCGGTGGCCAGCTGTCCGATGCCCCAGACGGCCGGCGCGATGGCGGTCAGCAGCCCCACCCTGGACAGGTCGAGGTCGCCCGCGGCGAAGAAGACGGGGAACAGCCCCCAGGCCATGCCTTCGTTGAGGTTGTTGACCAGGCCGGCCTGGCTGGCCGCCGACAGCGACCGGTCGCGCCAGGTCGCCAACGCGAACACCTGCCGGGCGGTCAGCTCACCGTCGTGGCCGTCGGGGCCGGCGCCGTGGTTGGCGACCTCGTGGGCGACGTGGCCGGTGGTCTCGCGCACGAACACTGCCGACAGGCCCAGGCCGACCGCGGCGAACGCCAGGCCCAGCAGGAACGGGCCGGGGCGCAGGCCGGCGGTCTCAGCGATCGCGCCGGTCGCCCACGCGGCCACCGCGACCGCGCCGTAGCCGGCGGCCTCGTTGAACCCCATCGCGGTGCCGCGCCGCATCGGTCCGACGAGGTCGATCTTCATGATCACCGTGACCGACCACGCCAGGCCCTGGTTGACGCCGAGCAAAACGTTGGCCGCGATCACCCATCCCCATGACGGCGCCCAGATGAGCAACAGTGGCACGGGGAGCGCAGCCAGCCAGCCGGCCACCAGCACGGGCTTGCGGCCGAACCGGTCGGCCAGCCTCCCGGCGAAGTAGTTGACGGCGGCCTTGGTCAACCCGAACGCGGCGATGAAGGACAGCATCGCGCTGTACGCGGCGATGGCGAACTCCCGCTGGGCGAGCAGCGGCACGACGGTGCGTTCCTGGCCCACCATGCCGCCGACGAGCGCGTTGACGGCGACCAGCAGCATGAACTGCGGCAGGTTGGCGCCCAGCCCCAGACGGACGGCCGGGCGGTATGTGGCGGTTTGGGTCACGCGTCACCGCTGCCGATGAGCGGCCCCAGCTGCTCGGGGCTGCCGGCGAGCACGGCGACATCGCGGTGGCCGGACTGTTCGAGCACGCTGGCTGCGGACATCGCCCGCTCGCCGTGGGCGCAATGGACGAGAAGCGGGCCGGCCGGGATGGGTCCGGTGTCGTCGCCGAGCGTGCCGAGCTCCACGTGGACCGCGCCCGGCAGGTGCCCGGCGGCGAACTCCGAGGACTGACGGATGTCGAGGACCGTGCGGCCGTCCGCGGCGGCGGCGTCGACCAGCGGCGTGCGGGACACGTCTCGGCCGGCGGCCCGCCAGGCGTCCATCCCCCCGGCGAGTTCCCCGGCGAGACGCTCGAACCCGATCGTCAGGGCTGCCCAGACCAGCTCGGTGCGCTCGACGGCGTCGCCGGTGACGAACACGACCGGACGGTCGCGAGGGAGTAGCCAGCCGAGCCAGGTCGCGAACTGGGCCCGCCACGCGATCGACAGCGCGCCGTGAATGTGGCCGGCAGCGAACGCGTCGATCGGGCGGACGTCGACCAGTTCCGCCCCGCCGGCCACGGCGGCGTCGACCTCGCCGACCGACAGCTGCGCCAGTCGCGGCGGCGTCGGGCCGTGGACGGTTGGGCCGGCACGGTTCACATCGCGCAGCTGGTGGAAGTACGGCGGGTAGGACCCGTAGCCGTCCAGCAGGCGGGCGACGAACGTGTCCTGGTCGGGGTCGTCGGCCAGCAGCGGGTTTGAGGCCCGCTCCCGCCCGATCGTGGTGGTGCGCTCCCCGCCGGGCGTCGTGGCGCAGAACGACCCGCCGCCGTGGGTGGGGTACACCGGCAGGTCGTCGGGCAGGGCAAGCAGCCGCTGGTGGATCGACCGGTACGCGTCGCGGGCGAGCGGCTCGGTCTGATCGGGTGCGAGCAGGTCGGTACGGGCAACCCCACCCGCGATCAGCGTGCCACCGGAGAACAAGCCCAGCGGCCGGGACGCGTCGAGCAGCAGGTAGGCCACATGCTCAGGAGTGTGGCCGGGCGTGGCGATCGCCTGCAAGGTCAGCCCGCCGAGGTCGACCTCGTCGCGGTCGCTCAGCCGACGGTGGGGGAAGGCCAGCTCGCTGCCGACGGGGACCATCAGTTGCGCGCCGAGCGCCGACAGCTCGCGGCCGCCGGAGACGAAGTCCGCATGCAGATGTGTCTCGACGACGAACCGCGCCACTAGGCCCCGGCGCTCGAGGGTGGCCAGGTACGGGCGCGGATCTCGTTGGGGGTCGACGACCAGGGCGCCGCCGTCGCCGAGATCCACCACGTAGGCGCTGTTGCCCAGACCCTCGTCCACGAGCGCGGTCACGTCCACGCCAGTCCTCCGAACGGTCGTGCGGCGACGCCACCTCGGGCGAGTGCGCGTCAGCGTCCGGGATCGCCAGCGCCGTCCCCGGATTCCGCCGGGCGGGTCCCCACGACCGCGATGTAGCCCAGGTAGGGCACCGCCCGCGCCATCCGCGGCATCAGCCAGGCGAGGCGCCGCAGGTAGACCTTCCGGCTCATGCTGCGGGCAGCGAAGGCGAGCATCCCGCGAACCCCCTCGTCATCGAGGAAACCTGGAACGGTCAGCATCTCGAACGGTCCGACTGTGGTGCGCACGTCGCTCAGCCCGGCATCCTCGTACACTTCCACCCAGTCCTGGACGCTGTCGAACCGCAGGCCGGGACAGACCTCGCCCAGGAAGATCCGTCGGGCCTCGTCCGTCGGGGGTCGGCGCCAGAAGAACTCCGTCGCTAGGACCCGGCCGCCGGGGCGGCACACCCGGACGAGCTCCCGGGCGGCGACGCGACGGCGGACGAACATCGTGACCGCCTCGGCGATCACGCGGTCGAACGCGCCATCCGGGTAGGGCAGCGCGGTGATGTCGGCCCACTCCACGCCGACGAGACCACTCACACCGGCGCGGTCCACGGCACGTCGGGCGAGGCCCAGCATCAGCTGCGAGATGTCCGCGGCGGTCACCTGGGCGCCGTGGCTCCGTGCGATGCGCACCGCGGTCGTCCCCGAACCGCAACCGATGTCCAGGACCTGCTGCCCCGCCCCGATGTCCGCCCACGCCAACAGTTGCTCGGTGGCCCGACGGCCACCGGGGTGCACGTACCGCTTGCCCAGCAGCGCCATCAACTCGTAGGGATCCAGCTCCTGCACGGCCCGCGGCGCGACCCGTATGACATCGTCCGTCAGTATCATCGGCTGGCCCTTTGTTCAAATGAGTGTTTGTGTACTGGCATCATGCTGTACGCCACGCGTATAGTCAAGTAGATATTTGAAATCGATTGCCCGGCGTGACCGGCGAGGAGCTGCCGATGGCGCACCAGCAACGGCGGGCCGCCAAGGACGCGCTGTTCGACGGGCTCGCCCGCATCGCCCGGGCCCTGGCCTCCGGACGGCGGGCCGAGATCATCGAGCTGCTGGCGCAGGGCGAGCGCACGGTCGAAGAGATCGCCGACGAGGTCGGTCAGAGCGTGGCCAACACCTCGCACCACCTGCGCACCCTGGCTCGTGCCGGCCTGGTGGCCACCCGCCGCAGCGGCACCTACGTGCACTACCGGCTCGTCTCAGATCAGGTCGCCGAAGCCTGGTGGGCGCTCCGGCGTCTAGCCGCCAGCCAACTCGACGACGTCGACCAGCTCGCCCGCGCCTACCTCGGCGACCGCGACGAGATCGAGACCATCACCCGCGGGCAGCTACGGGAACGAATCGACCGCGGCGAGGTCGTGGTCGTCGACGTCCGCCCCGCACCGGAATACTCCGCCGGCCACATCCCAGAGGCGATCTCGATCCCCCCAGACCGCCTCGACGACCTGCTCGATGACCTACCGGCCGACCGGGACGTCGTCGCCTACTGCCGCGGGCCGTACTGCGTCTACGCCGACGACGCCGTCCGACGGCTCCGCGAACGAGGACAGCGAGCGATACGTCTCCAAGATGGCCTGCCCGAATGGCGCCACGCCGGCCACCCGATCGAATCCACCTGACCGAGCGATCCCCCACGGTTCGGCGTCCCCGGGTACCGGAGCGCCTCATCCACATCATCCCGTGGATATCACATCATCCCGACATGCCCGATGCCGTGGTCCGTCGCGCGCCAGGTGCCGGGGAGGTGTACCGCCCAGTCACCGACCCGGCGCACGACCGGTTCCGGGGCGGCTACTCCGGCTACTTGCAGGACCCCGACGGCCACCTCCGGGAGATCGCATGGAACCCTGCGTGGGAGACGGAGACCTGAAACGCACTCCCGTCCATGGATCTCATGCGAGTCCGACACGGTGAGGCACGGTGATGACCGTGCCGGCCTCTCGCGGGCCCTGTGTCTCGGGGTAGTGGGTGACGGACAGGATGCGGTCTTCGTCGCTAGAGACGTATGGACCGCCGGATAGCATCGCCTCGGACGTGCTGCCGGGTTCGCAGGGTCAGCTGGCGGTCGATGCGTTCACGGCATGCCCGGCGGGGGCTTTGGAATTCGTGTCTGCCGCCGCACCAGACCAGCAGCGCTTCGCTGCCGGGGATTTTGAGCACCATTCGTCACTGCAGCCTGTAGAGGCACGACGGTCGTCGTCGGGAATGGCACCGATCGGTGTGGCTCCCTGCAACGACGGTCGGCGGGTTCGCTGTTGCCTCGTACCTCTCAGCGGGAGCTCGACAGATTCCCGGACGCCGTTCCTGGCCCAACTGTGTGCGTCGATAGGGCCGACCGCCCGTCTCGCTGCCACTTCCTTCGTGCCGCAACAAGACCTGTTGACCCGCCTGCTCGGGGACCCTCTGCCGGAGCGGGTTTGCGCTCCGAGCACAAATCGTCGCCTGACTGCACCGGGCGTACGCCCGCCGCATCAGCCACCGCGACGGTCGGCTTCGGACAGTGCCCCAGCAAGACGGTCTGCGATGCGTTGGCGCTGCTCGAGCCCGGTGGAGTCCACCGGACCAGAGCGTGTCCCGCGAGGTGGCACGGTGGCGGCGACGTGGACGTGCACGTGCGGGACGGATTGGTAGGTGGAAACCCCATTGTTCTGCCAGACCGCGATGCCTTCCACGTCGTAGCAGAGTGCGACCGCCCGGGCGACCCGCGTCACGGTCGCGAACAGCACAGCCGCCTCACGCTCGTACAGCTCTAGGATCGTGGGCACGTGACGAGTGGGCACCACCAGCACGTGGGGATCGCCGCGCTTCTCCGCAGTCACCAACACGGCCGTGTCGGCCGTCCTGGCCGCAGCCGGATAGACCAGCCTGCCCACGAACGCCTCGCAGTACGGGCACGGATCCAGCCGAGGCAACTCTATGGGCACCCCACAGGTATACCGCCGACCAGGATCACAACCGGGTCCGCCCCACAATGTCAAGCAATGGCACGATCGTTGTCAGCCGGCTGCGTCCGTGAAGACAAAGATCGAAGACCTCGCCGGGGCCGACCTCGACATCGAGGTGCGGATCCCCACCACTCACCCCAGGTCCCGGTGAACCGACGCTGTGGATTGCTGCGCCTGTGCCCCGATTCCTCGCCTCCATCGTCGAACGGAGACTGCGACGACCTCTTCAACCTACGAACGTCACCATGTCGCCCACCCCCTCCACGCGTCGATGGTGACCAACGTGCTGGGGATGTTCAGGCGTTCGCGTACTCCCTGTTCGTGGCGCAGTCCCTCCACTGGTCCTGGGATGTCGCCGCCACAGGCGGGTTCAGCCGCTCGGCATCGCGATCCTGGGCTCCATCGGCACCGCGGTCGACCGGTCTCGAGTGGGCTGCCGCCGGACGACGCGAGCGGGCCGCGGAGGCGGCACGGACACGCTGGCGCTGCGGGCCGCCGCACCAGGCGCGACCGGTGCGCAGGCACCGCGGACGGAAATGGCACCGGCTGGCGGCGAGCTGCTCGGGACGCCCGTCGTGCAGCTCCGGTCGACACGTGAGCGTGACCTGCGAGGTCCCGGGCGGGATGTCGCACCGGCGGCGTATGATCCACCGAACCGGGTACCGAGACGGCGGATCGCGGCTGACCAAGGTGTACGGCGTGAGCGACGTGGCGGAAGTCGAAGCGGACGACACCGGTGTGGGCACGGTCGATCTGGGCCAGTCCGCTGTGGATCTGGAGGTCTACCGGGGGGAGCTGACCGGCTACTGCTACCGCATGCTGGGCTCGCCGTTCGAAGCCGAGGACGCCGTGCAGGAGACGCTGCTTCGGGCGTGGCGGGCAGCTGACCGGTTCCAGGGACGCTCGTCGCTTCGGACCTGGCTGTACCGGATCGCGACCAACGTCTGCATCGACGCCTTGCGGAGTCGCCCGCGGCGGGCGCGCCCGATGGACCTTGGACCGGCGTCGCCGGCGTCCGCGGCGCTGCCGGCCCCGCTGCCGGAAACGGTCTGGCTCGAGCCGGTCCCCGACGCCCGGATCATCACATCCAGCGGCGACCCCGCGGACGTGGCGGCCCAACGCGACAGCGTCCGACTCGCGTTCGTTGCGGCGTTGCAGCACCTGCCTGCCCGCCAACGTGCGGTGCTCATCCTGCGGGAGGTCCTGCGCTGGCCGGCGGCCGAGGTCGCCGGGCTGCTGGAGTCCACCGTCGCGTCGGTCAACAGCGCGCTGCAACGTGCCCGCGCGACCCTGGCCGGTCTGGACCTCGCCGACACCGACACGTTCCGGCCGCTCGACGAGGAACAGCAGGCGCTGCTGGCCCGCTACGTCGACGCGTTCGAACGCTACGACCTCGACGCGCTCACCGCGTTGCTACACGAGGAGGTCGTCCAGTCGATGCCGCCGTACGGGCTGTGGCTGCGCGGTCACGCCGACATCCGCGGCTGGTACCTGGGAGCCGGCATCGGCTGCCGCGGGTCGCGACTGGTGCCGACCGTGGCCAACGGGGCGCCCGCGTTCGGTCAGTACCGACCGGCACCGGCCGGTGGCCACGAGCCGTGGTCGCTGCAGATCGTCGAGATCTCAGACGGGATGATCGTCGGGCTCAACGCTTTCCTCGACACGGCCCGGCTGTTCCCGCTGTTCGGGCTGCCCCCACGGTTGGACGCCTGACCAGCAGGACGCGAAACGCAGTTCGAGGCCGGCGAACCGGATCAGTTCCCGAAGCCGCTCGGAGGGATTCTCGATCCGTACGGCGCATCCCGAACGGCGTGCGGTCGCCACGAGGCGTGCGAGCACATCGACCGTTGTGAGGTCGGGATGTGCCAGGCCTTCACCGCGGCAGACCACCGCCCTCGCAGCCGAGCCCGACAGTGCGGCGTGAAGTGCGGCGCACACCGGCGCCGCCTGTGACGGCGCCAACCGACCGTCGATGACCACGATCGCGGTGTCCGCCGCCGTCAGGGTCCAACGGACCGGACCCGCCGACCGCCACCGCCACCGCCGTGGGAACCGCATCGGTCTCCATCGCCGCCCGATCACGTCTTCTTCGACGGTCGGCGGGTCCGCCGCTCATCGGTCGGCCTCACGCTGACCGGGAACGGGCCGGGGGATGGCTGCGGACGGACCGATGAGTCCTTCGTCGCGCGGTCGTCCACAGGCGTGCCCGGACCACGACCGAAGGATGCGACCGTGCGACGACCCGCTCTCGACAGCATGCTGCTGGCCAGCACCGACCCCGAACGGCTCGCGGCCTGGTACGCGACCGCGTTCCAACCGGCCACCGACACCGACATGGACGGGTACCGGATCATGCGGTTCGGGAAGTTCCACCTGCTCATCGACCAACGCGAGGACATCGGCGACACCAACCCGGAACCGGGCCGGATGATCCTCAACTTCGATGTCGCGGACGCGAACACGGTGGTGGCACGCCTCGACGACATGGGAGTGCGCTGGCTCGCGGAGCTCGAGGATCGCGACGGCAGCCTGTTCGCCACCGCGATCGACCCCGACGGCAACTACGTCCAGGTCATCCAGCTCGACCCGCGCGACCGTGCCCAGATGCCCGCGGGTGACGCAGGCGGTGTGCTGGCCGGCTCGGTGGCGTTCAGTGGGTTCTCGGTCGACGACCTCGACGCCGCCGAGGAGTTCTACGGTCACACGCTCGGGCTGGACGTCACCCAGGACGGCGGTCTGCTGACCCTGCGCCTGCCCGGCGGCCGCGACGTCCTGGCCTACCCGAAGGACGACCACGTCCCAGCGTCGTTCACCATCCTCAACTTCCCCGTGGTCGCCATCGACCGGACGGTCGACGAACTGACTGCCCGTGGCGTTCGGTTCGAACGCTACGACGGGTTCGACCAGGACGAACGCGGCATCGCACGCGGAGATCGAGGTCCGCTGATCGCCTGGTTCACCGACCCTGCCGGCAACATCCTGTCCGTGCTCCAGCAACCGTGACCGGGCCGGGCGCCATGAGCAGGCTGATCTGGCACGTCACCATGTCGCTGGACGGCTTCATCGCCGGCCCCGACGACGACCTGGACTGGGCCGCCGCGAGCTGGGAGACCACGGCGGCCTTCGACGGTCGCCGCCCAGCGCTCTCGCCGAGGAGGTCGTCACCTCCACTGGTGCGATCCTGGCTGGTCGTCGCTGGTACGACATCGCACCGAACGGTTGAACGGGGTCGACGGCATCGACGGTGGCGACTGGACCGGTCCGGTTGTCCTGCCAACCCGCCGCGCGGCCACGGGCGAACACCATCCGGCAGTCACGTCCGTCTCGGGCGGTTCGCCCAAGCCGTCGACGTCGCATGCGACGCCGCCCATGGGCGCACGTCCTGGTCTTGGGTGCCAGCATCCCCAAGCAGTGCCTGGAGAGAGCATGCTCGACGACGTGGTCATCCACCTCGCACCCGTGCTCCACGCAGCGGGTGTGAGACCCCACGAGTCAGACAGCGCACCGGTCACGCTCGAACGTACGAGCATGACCGAGGCCGGCCGATATCTCGAGCGACGGAGGCGCGAGACGGAACACACGCTGGCGAAACTCAAGGACGCCCGGGAGGCTGGCCGATGACGCCCTTCACGAGAAGATGCGTTCGGCCAGGTTGACGGGGGTGGCGATCGGCCCCCGGGGTTTCGTCTGAGGCGGCCTTTGGCGTCGCACCCGCAGCGTGCCGTCGACGTTGCGGACGTGGGCGTCGGTCGTGGCGTCATCGCGTCGTGTGAACACGAGGTCCGCTGTCGCCTGCCCGACGTGGAGACCATTGAGTTCGAGGTAGGGCAGCCACTCGGGGAGGTGGGGGTCCACCAGCAGGAGGTTGGCCGGGGCGATCGGCCGCATGCCGAGCAGTGCCTGGACGGCGAGGATGATGGCGCTGGCCGACCACGCCTGCGGTTCGTTCGACGACGGGTAGATGCCGGGGTGTGGATGGTGGTCGTTGCGGGGCAGGCCGCCGAGCGATTCGGGGAGTCGGTTGTCGACGAACAGGTCGCTGGCGGCGAACAGCCCTTCGGCGATGCGGTGGGCCGCGTCCCAACGTCCGTAGCGGACGCAACCGAGGATGAAGGTGGCGTTCTCGACCGGCCAGACGCTTCCCAGGTGGTAGCTGAACGGGTTGTAGGAAGGATGCAGGGTCGACAGGGTCCGGACTCCCCATCCACTGAACAGGTCGTCGGCCAGCAGACGGTCGATGACGTCGGATGCGCGGTCGACCGGGACGATGCCGGTGGCCAGCAGGTGTCCCGGGTTCGAGGTGATGGACCGCAGCAGCCGGTCGTCGGGGCCAAGAGCCAGCGAGTAGAAGCGCTGATCCTTGATCCAGAACCGTTCGTTGAACCGCTCCCGCAGCGCCTTCGCTCGCGCCAGCAGCCGCAGGGCGAGGATCCTCTCGCCCGCGAACATGAAGGCGAACGTCGCCTGCCTCAGCCCGATGTACCAGTAGCCCTGGAGCTCGCACGTGGCGATGGGCGGATCCATCACCTCACCGTGCTCGTCGACGATGGCGTCCGGTGAGTCCTTCCAGCCCTGCTGGAGGACTCCGTGTTCCGAGCGCATCACGTAGTCGATGAACCCGTCCCCGTCGACGTCGGCGTAGCGGTCCAACCAGCGCAACACCTCCTCGGCTGCCGGGGCCAGGGCTCGGGTGGTCGCGACGTCGCCCGTCCATGCGAGGTGTTGGCCGAGCAGGATCAGGAAGTCGCACGGAGCCGCGTAGTCCCCGAAGTAGGCCGTGAACGGGTTGATCCCGACCGCGGACGTCGGCCCGTCCCGCGCCTGGTGGATGAGCTTGCCGGGCTCCTCGTCGCGCCAGTCATCGATGGTGCTGCCCCGCCACGCGGCGCTGACCGACAGTGCATCGGCGGCCATGTCCGGCAAGGCCATCGCCGCCTGCCAACCGGTCGTCAACACGTGCCTGGCGAACAGGAACTGGTAGACGGGCAGGCCCGCCCCCGGAGCGGCCGGCCCGGACGGCATGCCCAGGGGCAGCGACGCCAGGTCGGACACGGCGGTCCGCCAGGCACGCGTGACGGCTGGGTTCGTCGTGACCAGCTGCGGGGCCCGGCTCAGCAGCTGTTCCTGGACCGATGCGACGTTCCGCACCGAGGCGCCCGGCCCGTCGCTGGGCGGCGCCGTTGCGCCGTCGAACACGGCACGGGTCTCGAGACGCAGCCGCGCCGTCGTCTTGCCGTCGAGGCGGACCGGCAACCGCAACATCCCTCCGTCGAAGACGACGGGCCACGGGGCGTCGACGATGCGGACCACGGCCCGTCGGTCCAGATGGATGGCCGTACACGAACTCGAGGGTCTGCTCCGCCTCGTCGTAGGAGACGCTGACGTCGCCGTGCTGCTCACGTTTGCCCTTCTCGGCTTCCTCGCTGTCGGCGAAGTCGCTGTCGACCGCGAACGCCAGCTCGAGGGACACCGGAGACCGGTGGTAGCTGCTGACCGCAGCCACCGTTGAAAGTCGGTCGGTCAGCCGATGCCGAAGCTGCACGAACACCGATCCTTCCGGGACCGTGTCGCTGGCCGGGACCTGATAGTGGCCGACCAGCTCGTTGGCTGCCGTCGGTGACATCGCGAACGTCGCCAGCCTCTGTCCGTCTGCGCGCAGCTGCAACCGTGACAACATCCGGGTGTTGTTGACGAACAGCCCCTCGGTCGCCTTCCCGTCGACCTGGCCGTGCAGGTCGACGACCAGGACCAGACGACCACACCGCAACATCCGGTGCCCCGGACGCGCCTGCAACTGCATGCTTCCTCCTCGACCCAACCGCCGACCGACGTGTCCCGTCCATGGTCACGCCCATGGGAATCTCTTGCTGAGGGACCGGCCCGTCGGATATCACCGTGTCCCCGCCCGTCCGATCGCGCCCACCGACGACGGGGACGTCCGGACAGTCGTGGCAACGACCGACCCCACGAGCTCGGCGGGCCGGCGGAACACGAGTCGCCGCTCGACCGTGCCCGCCGGTCGCAACCGCATCGATTCGCAGCAGCGGCACCAGCACCCACTCGTGCCCCCGTTGCTGTCCCTTCGGACGGCCACCTTCCGACCTGCGGACCCGGTGGTGGCCCAGGTTGGGAGGTGACAGAGGCACGCTGCGCCGGCACCGGCGCCCAGGACAGGAGGTTCCGTGATGGCAAAGACCGTGGTGATCACCGGAGCCAGCGGCGGCGTGGGACGTGCCGTGGCGCGCCTGTACGCCGATCGCGGGGCCAACGTGGCCCTCCTCGCCCGAGGCGAGGCCGGTCTCGAGGTCGCCAGCAACGAGGTGACCGAGCGGGGCGGGCGGGCTCTCGCCATCCCCACCGACGTCTCGGACGCGGACCAGGTCGAGGGCGCAGCCGCACGGACCGAGGAGGAGTTCGGCTGGATCGACGTGTGGATCAACGTCGCCATGGTCACCGTGCTCGCGAAGACGTGGGACGTGACACCGGAGGAGTTCCGGCGCGTGACGGAGGTGAACTACCTCGGCGCCGTGCACGGCACCCTCGCCGCCCTGAAGCGGATGCGGCCCCGCGACCGCGGCACCATCCTCAACGTCGGTTCCGCACTCGCCTTCCGTGGCATCCCCCTGCAAGCCCCGTACTGCGCGTCCAAAGCGGCACTCGAGAACTTCGGCGAATCGCTGTACACCGAACTGCTGAACGAAGGCAGCAACGTCCGCTTCTGCGAGGTGCACCTACCGGGGCTCAACACGACCCAGTTCATCTGGGGTCGCAACAAGACCGACAAGGCCCCCCAGCCCGTACCTCCCATGTACCAGCCCGAGGTCGCCGCGAGAGGGATCGTCTGGGCTGCCGACAACGGTCGCCGCACGACCTGGGTGGGCGCTTCGACGCCCGCGACCATCTGGGGCAACCGCTTCTTCCGCGGACTCGTCGCCCGCAACCTCGCCAAGTCCGGCATCAAAAAGCAGAAGACGGACCAGCCCGCCTCTGCCCGACCACAGGACAACCTGTTCCAGCCGCAGGACCAGGACATCGACCGTGGATCTCACGGGCCGTTCGACGACAAGGCCCACGAACACAGCGCGTTCGACATCGTCTCGCGCAACCGCGGGAAGATCGCCGCCGGAGCCGTGGCTGTCCTCGGTGCCGCAGCAGTCGTCGTCGCCGGCCGCGCCGACCACGACACATGAGCTGGTTGCACGGGCTCGCAGGTGTCGATTCCGTTGAGGGCTCTGCGAGACCGCGGATACTTTCATGCCGCAGGCCGTTGCGGTAGCAACCGGACGTGATGGCCAGACCCCCGCTTGAAGACGGATCTGATGTGCGCGACCATGGTTGTGTTCAGGCGGGCATCGGAACTCCTCGCTGACGTCCGGCAGGAATCGACATCGAGTCTGCCGGAGAGCAATGGACGTCCTGGAGGCCTACGACCTCGTGGGCACCCAACCTCGGCGCCCGGGCTGGCCCGGTGCGACCACCACGCCGTCAAGGACGACGTCGAACGTTGCCCGCGACCCCGTCGAGCTGGTTTCCGCTGCTCGGGCTCGGGCACGATCCCATGTCGCGACGCAATAGCTCGGTCACCGCGGTCTTGGGGCACTGCAGCGCCAACCACTCCGCCGTGTCGTCGAGTTCGCGGGTGTGCCCGGCGCCGTGACGCGCCCACGGCATCGCCCGCAGTGCCGCCGCCCCCGCCTTCGTGTCCTTCGCGGTCCAGGGATCTGGGTCGATCCCCCCGCGACGGTCGTCCTCGTTCTTCGCCTGGCCTCAGACGCTTGTTCGTCGCCCGGTTCCGACCTTGGCGACCAGCGACAGCTCCCCTCCCACGTACCCGTCGAGGAACGCCACCACGCCGCCGAGCGCTGCAAACACGACCCCGCGGCGCTGGTTGCCCCTGCGCCGCGCGACATACGAGGCGCCGTAGAGGATCGTCGCCAGCGAGCTTGTGGCGGCGTGGACGACGCCCACCCGGCGCGCCGCCCCGTCGGTGCCCTGCCACTCGACGAACCCGGACAGCAGCGTTGGCGCCGCGGCGAGCAGGCCCAAGCCCACGAGCCGGCGCGCTGCAGGCGACGATCCAGGCGGTCCCAACAGGTCGAGGAACGACGCGGCCATCCACGGACCGTTCGTGAAGTCCGTGAGGAGCGGGTGCAGCGCGTGGCCGAGCCACCCTCCGCGCAGACCCGCACTGATCGGTCGCGAGCGGGTGAGGGGCGCGACCGCGGCCGTGGTGGCTTCGGCGAGGGGGTCCAGACCTGGCGCGTCGGCCGCCTGGCGGAGCATCCGCTGGCCGATCAGCACCGGGGCTGGCAGCGGGTTCTCAGTCGACCGCAAGTGCGCCCCCTGTTCGGGCTTCTCCAGCCTTACAGTTTGTCTGCCCGATCCGGCGCCTGGCGGCCGCCCGAGCACTTGCCGCGGTGAAGAACCCCCATCATCTGCTGGTGTTGGTCCGACCCCAACCGGGCTCCCTACGTCGCAGGGCAGGTCCGTTCCGCGACCGGACCGCGGGCGAACGCACCCGTCGCGGGCCCCGATGACGACGTCAGGCGCCTGGAGGCCTGTAGGTCGGAGACTTCTTGGCGGCCTCGTCGACCTCTTCCGGGGTCAGCAGGACGATGGTCGCGCCCCGCACGGCGCCGGACGCCGCCGACAGAAGGGCTCCCGCCGCAGCAGAGATGTTGTCGGGGGCCTCGAAGACGACGTAGAGGTCGTCCTCACCGAAGGCGTAGTAGAAGGCCTCGAGCTTCCCGTTCAACGCCTCCACGAGCTGTTCGACCGCAGCTTTGCGCGCGGTTCCACCTTCCTCGAGGAGTCCCTTCAGACCTTCGGTCGTGTACGAACCCCGCCACAGGTACCGAGGCATCGCGATTCCTTCGGCCGGGCACCTCGCGCAAGTGCCGGCTCGCCGGACGATACGCCGCGGTCGGACATGCTGTCCAGCCCCGCGTCGGCGATGAACACCTGGCACGCGCGACCAGGCGCCGTCGAACAGCCATGGTCGCCGAGCGACGCTTAGGGACATCGCATCGTTCTTCCAGCGAATGTCGCGTCGACGGCAGCAAAATATTTTCTGAAGGCCCCATCCGCGGTCGACGAGAAGGTCCGTGCGGGATCTCCCAGCGGCCCACCCGGTAAAACGTGTCGAACTCCCTGGACGGCGGACGAGGCCGCCGACGGCAAGACGATCTCCGACAGGATCGGAGCAAGCCGTTCGTGTGGACACTTCCGGCAACCGTCTGGGTTCTCGCTGACCGAGGCCCTTGGCATCCGATGGGACCGTGCCCACCGAACCCGTCGACGACCGAAGGGGCACGTGCGCTGGCTCCAGCGCGTCAGCCGCTCAGGCGCTGCCGTAGCTGGTCGCCGGTGAGCATGCCGTCCCGCGCGCCCTCGACCTCCACGGACAAGGCGGCCGCCCCGACGCCGAGCCGGACAGCCTCGAGCAGTGGCCGCTGCTCAGCCAGGGCGGCGGCGAACACCCCGTTGAAGGTGTCACCCGCCCCGGTCGTGTCGCGCGCCACCACATCGGGTGGGCTGATCGTCGTGACCTCGTCCTCGGCCACGACCAGCGCCCCGTCCGCGCCCAACGTCACGACGACCGGGGCGCCCGTCACCTCCTGCGCCAGTCGCCGCGCCGCGGCCTGCGGTTCGCCTTCACCGGCGATCACTCCGAGCTCACCGCGGTTCGGGGTCACGATGGCCCCGGACCCGCGGAAGGCGTCCGCCAGTTGTCGGCCGGGAGCGGGGTTGACCATGACCTGCCAGCCCGCGGATCGGCCCGCTTGCAGCGTCCGCACGACGGCGGCATCGGGGACCTCGAACACCGTGAGGATCACGCCGGGCGCGGGCAGCGCTTCCAGCAGGTCGTCGAGGTCGCTGGCCTCGACCCGCAGGTTCGCGCCGGATGCGACCGCGATCTGGTTGTCGCCCTCGCGGTCCACCATCACCAGCGCGACGCCGGTGGTGGCGTCCGGGAGCCGGGCCACCCGCTGCGTCGAGACCCCGTCGGCGGCGAGTGCCGCGACGGCACCCTCACCGAGGTCGTCGTCACCGACGGCTCCCAACAGGTGCACGTCCGCCCCGTAGCGCGCCGCGGCCACGGCCTGGTTGGCGCCCTTGCCACCCCAGTGGCGCGCGAAGCGGCCGCCCGCGACGGTCTCACCGGGCCGCGGAAGGTGTTGGGTGACCACGACGAAGTCGACGTTGATCGAGCCGACGACGACGACGCTACCCATAGCTGCGCACCGTCTCGACGAACAGGTCGAAGAACCGGGCGACGTCGAGTCGGAGGCCGACCTCCGCGTTCGGCGGCGGATACCTCCCCGGCCCGACCCCCGCATCGGGGAGCCTGCTGGTCGCCTCGGCGGTGTCGGCGGCCTGAACCGGCTGACGACGCGTTCCCTCGGCCCCATCCGCAACCGGTCGCGTGTCGCACACGGTCATGCCGCGCGTCAGCTCACCGCGCAGCTCCACGTCGACGTGCATCCGCCGGGCTTCGAGCAAGCCTGGGTCGATCACCCAGGCGACCGCGCACGGGTCGTGGAGGGGTGCTCCTGCCAGTCCCGTCCGGGCGCTGGATCTGGCGCTGTAGAAGCTCAGCAGGTCGACGCAGACCTCGCCCACCCGCGTCCCCGTGGCGCGCAGGCGGTCGAGTTGTTCGGGCCCCACGATGGCCTGGTGGGTGAGGTCGAGCCCAGCCATCCGGATGGGGACGCCGCTGTGAAGAACCAGCCGCGCCGCCTCCGGGTCGGCCCAGATGTTGAACTCGGCGGCCGGGGTCACGTTGCCGCCCGTGACCGCCCCGCCCATCAGGGTGATCTGCTCCAGGCGCCCCGCGAGGGCCGGCTCGAGCTGCAGGGCGGCGGCGACGTTGGTCAGCGGCCCGGTCGCCACGAGCGTGAGCGGCTCATGCTCGACGGCGGCCTCGCGGAGGAAGTCGACGGCGTGTCGCGGCTGAGGTTCGATGACCGGCTCAGGTAACTGGGCCCCGTCCAGGCCCGTCTCCCCATGGACCTCGGGTGCATGACGGGCTTCGCCGACGAAGGGACGGGCCGCGCCCGGGTGCACCGGGATGTGCTCCAGGCCCGCCAGCGTGAGGATCTTCAGCGCGTTGCGGGTCACCTTCTCCAACGACTGGTTGCCGTGCACCGTCGTGATGCCGACCACATCGAGGTGGCGGGCGGCCAGCAGGATCGCCATGGCGTCGTCCTGGCCAGGGTCGCAGTCGAGGACGATGGCTGGCCGTCGACTCATCGCCTGGCTCCCGACCGATCGCCACCTCCGGGTGGCAAGCTTACGGGGGTCGCCGGCGGCGCGACCGCGGACCGCGACCTGGCCGTGTCAGTAGTGGTAGGGGAACGGGCTCCAGTCGGGCGGGCGCTTCTCGAGGAACGCGTCGCGCCCCTCCTGCGCCTCCTCGGTCATGTACAGCAGCCGCGTCGCTTCCCCGGCGAACAGCTGCTGGCCGACGAAGCCGTCGTCGACGAGGTTGAGCGCGAACTTCAGCATCCGCGTGGCGGTCGGCGACTTCGCACAGACCTTACGGGCCCAGGTGAGGCCGACGCGCTCGAGGTCGCCGCGCGGTACGACGGTGTTGACCATCCCCATGCGGTGGGCGTCGTGCGCGGAGTACTCGTCACCGAGGAAGAAGATCTCGCGGGCGAACTTCTGCCCGACCTGGCGGGCCAGGTAGGCGGACCCGAAGCCGCCGTCGACGCTCGCGACGTCGAGGTCGGTCTGTTTGAAGCGGGCGTCGTGGCTCGCGATCGTGAGGTCACACACGACGTGGAGGCTGTGGCCTCCGCCGGCCGCCCAGCCGGCAACGAGGCAGATCACGACCTTGGGCATGAACCGGATCAGGCGCTGCACCTCCAGGATGTGCAGGCGGCCGGTCCGAGCGGTGTCGACCGTGTCGGCGGTCTCACCTGCTGCATAGCGGTAGCCGTCCCGTCCGCGGATGCGCTGGTCACCACCGGAGCAGAACGCCCACCCGCCGTCGCGCGGCGATGGTCCGTTCCCGGTCAACAGCACGCAGCCCACCTCCGACCACTGCCGGGCGTGGTCAAGCGCCGTGTACAGCTCATCGACCGTGTGCGGGCGGAAGGCGTTGCGGACCTCCGGCCGGTCGACAGCGATGCGGACCGCGCCGACGTCGCGCGCTCGGTGGTAGGTGATGTCGGTGAACGCGAAGCCGTCGATCTCGTCCCAAGCGTGGGCGTCGAAGATCTCGGAGACCACCACCTGCTCCTCCCGCCGGTGACGCCCGAGCGTAGGGAGCCGCGCGGGGTGCGCGCTCCGCCAGCCACCACCGGCCATGCTGGACCGGACACCGCACGCCGTGACGCGTTCGACGGCGGCGTTCGGTTCGATGGCGCCACCGGACGAGGATGCAGTTGAACGCACCGGATGACCACCTGCTGCGCCGCCTGGAGCGCACCTTCGACACCGCCGAGACGCCGGAACAGCAACCGTTTGGCGCATACGCGGGGCGCTGGCTGGCAACGACGCTGCCGCCGACCGCGGACGCGGTGGTGTCCGCCGCAATCCGCGGCACCGGCATGTGGCGCGGCAAGCGCTTCCTCGACGGCCGCGGGGCGAACATCGTCGCGTCCCGTGCGGGTCCGCTGCTGTGGGCGATCACCGACCATGTCCGCACCCGCGGTGCGCAGACCGAGGCGGCACCGTTCGAGATCCGCCGCGGACCAACGACCCGGGGGGCCGGTGACGCCTGGCTGCTGGACTACGACGTGGCGTTCAACCGCTGGCCGCTGCGCCGGCTGCGCGACGAGCTCCGCGCGACCCGCGACGGGCGACTGATCGGCCGCGCGACGCTTGAACTGGTCGGGCGCCGGCCCGTGCTCGGCTACTTCCTGCTGCGGTCGGCTGATCGGTCGCGTGTCGCGCGTGCGGCACACCGCGGGTGAGGTGGGCTCAGACCCCCTCGTGGACGGCCTCCCCGCGGTGCAGCCGCAGCGCGATGTCGTAGGTCTGCCTGGTCGAGCGCACCGTCGGCCACTGCGCCGCGAGGAACCGGGCCACGCCGATCAGGACGTGTCCGGCCTCGGGGCGGCCCGCGAACCGGTGGTGCTGGCGCACGCCGGCCTCGAACATCTGGTAGTCGTGGAAGCCGGCGTCTTCGCGGAGCAGCGCGCGCCCCAGCACACGGATCAGCTCCTGGGAACGGCCGGCCGCCACCACGTCCGCGACCACCTGCCCGGCCTCGTTGACCGCACCGTGTGTGTCGAACAGCTCGAGCAGGTCGCCCGCGTCGCGGTGGACGCCCGACGGCTGGGGGATCGGCCGCTTGGGGACGTTGAGGAACCGTTCGAGGTGCACCGCCATCGCTGCGTCGAAGATCCCCCGGGCCAGGAGCGGGGACGGTGCCCGGGCCATGGCCGCGTCGACGGCGTTGGCGTAGGTGAACGTGTGGTGGACGGTGTCCCAGTCCCCGTGTTCGTTGGAGGTCGGGAAGTGCACCGGCCTGCGTGCAGCCGAGTAGGCCACGGCGGCGGCCAGCTCCTGGAGCGGAACGTCAGCGCGCAGCAGGTCCCGCATGGCGTCGAGGATCTCGGCGGGTGCATCATCGAGGATGACCTCCGCCAGCTCACGGTGACCGTCCCAGTGCTCACGCTGCTGCGGTGGCGCCTCGACGAGCCCGTCGAGCTCCTCGTACACACCCTCCAGAAGTGCGGGGACGTCAACCGGGTGACGCCACGCGGCGGTCTCCTCCATGCGGGTCGCCCCGACCAGGGCCGGGACCAGCGCAGGCAGGATCTCGTGGGCGTGCTCCCACCCGATGTGGTCCAGCAGCTCGAAAGCCTTGTTGGCGAAGTCGAGGGTGTGGCCGACATCGAGGAAGCGGTGATCGGTGCAGGCAGCGAAGATCATGTGCGCGACCGTGGCCGCAGGCAGTCCGGCACGGATCGCGGTCTTCAGCGTCCGCTCCGCGGCGCTGGCCGAGCGCAGCTCGATGAACCGGCGGAACCAGTCGGTGAGGCGTTGCGGGCTCACGTCGCTGGTCGCGAGCGCCTCCAGGTCGAAGCTGGGTGGCTCTGCAGCGGTGCTGCGGGCGACCCGCAGCACACCGTGGTAGGCGGCGCAGGCCCGATCCGCGGGGTCCAGAGCCGGCACCACGTTGGCCATGCAGGTCAGGATCGACAGGCCCGCACTCCACCCCCGGTCGCGGTTGCGGACGCCGAACAGGGCCGCGTCGCGGACGGCCTCGTCGGTCGCACCCTCTTCGGCGAGACCGATCACGCTTTTGGCGAGCACCAGGCGGATGTTGTGCTGGAGTCCCTCGCGCAGCTTGCGCAGCCGGTACGCGCGCCAGTCGCGATCCAGTGGTTCGGTGCCCACCAGGACGCGCCCGTCGCGGACCTCAACCGGGAAGGACAGCGCATCGTCGGCCCACGGGTCGAACGTGCAGCCGCTGGCCAGGTCGAAGCGTGCATGGTGCCAGTGGCAGGTCAAGGTCCCGTCGGCGACGGTGCCTCGATCGAGTGGGAATCCCATGTGCGGGCAGCGGTTGTCGAGCGCGACGACCCGTCCCGCGTCGGCCACGACCAGGACCCGGTAGCGGCCGGCGGTCGCCACGAGGTGGCCGTTGGCGTGCAGCTCCTCGACGCCGCCGACGTCGACCGTGGTGGCGGGTCGGGCAGCGTCCATGGTGGCGGGCCTGGCAGCGTCCATCGAGGCTCCCGTCCGGCGCTGCATCATCCCACCACGCGTGGTGATGTGACGCATCCTCCGAGCGGAGACCGCGCGACGGGGCCGACGCCTCGCCGCCGGCCGGCCGGGTCGCACGGGATGCCATCCCCGTCGTTGTCTGAAACCATGGTCCCATGAGTTCCGACAACGACCTTGCTGCCGTGGTCTTCGACGTGGACGGCACGCTCGTCGAGAGCGAGCGTCACGGCCACCGCGTGGCGTTCAACAGTGCGTTCGACGAGCTCGACATGCCCGACCGGTGGGACGAGGAGACCTACGGGCGGTTGCTGGAGGTGTCGGGTGGCGAACGGCGGCTACGCCACTACCTGGAGGAACAGGGCCACGCGGACGACCACGCCGCCGAGCTCGCCAGCCAGCTGCACGAGATCAAGACGCGCCGGTTCCGCGAGCTGGCCGACGGCGGTGAGATCCCCGAGCGCCCGGGCGCGACCCGCCTGTTGGACGAGCTCGCCGATGCGGGGATCCCGGTCGCCGTGGCCACCACCGGGACACGAGCGTGGGTGGAGCCGTTGCTGGACAAGCTGTTCGGTCTGGAACGCTTCGCGGTGATCCGGACCGGTACGGAGGTCGAGGACCGCAAGCCGGACCCGAAGGTCTTCGTCGAGACGGTCTCGGCGCTGGATGTGCCGCCGGAGCGCAGCGTGGCGGTGGAGGACTCCGAGAACGGGGTCGTCGCGGCCCGCGCTGCTGGCTTGCCCTGCGTGGTGATCGTCAACGACTACACCCGGGAGCAGGACTTCGAGGGCGCCGCACTCGTCGTCGACCGCTTCGGCGCACCGGGGCGGTGCGAGGTCCTGGCGGGACCGCAGGACCTCCTGGAAGACGGAGCCGTGACGCTGCGCACGCTGCGGGCGGTGGCCGCGAGCCACGGCAACCGGTGAGACGGCCGACGCGGGGCCTGATGGCAGCCACGCACGAGGAAGGACACGACGTGACGACGACCCCCCGAGACGACCGGAGGGCGCTGGTGACGGGTGGTACCGGCTTCCTCGGTAGCCACCTGGTCGCCGAGCTGCTGGCGCGCGGATGGCGCGTGCGGACCTGCGGTCGGCGAACCAGGCCCCCGGGCGTGCCGAGCGCGGCTGAGTACGTCTGCGCGGAACTCGGCAGTGACGCCCCGCTGGACCGGGTGGTCCGCGACGTCACGCACGTGTTCCACCTGGCCGGGCTGTCCAGCTCGATTGCGACCGAGGAGGAGATGCGCCGCACCAACGTGGACGGCACGCGCCAGCTGCTGGACGCCGCTGCGGGGGAGGACGTCGAGCGGGTGGTGCACGTGAGTACCTCGTCGGTGTACGGAAGCAGTGTTCAGCTGCCTCTGCCTGTCCCCGAGGATGCCGACAAGCACCCCAGCCCCGGGTACGGCCAGAGCAAGTGGGAGGCCGAGAAGATCGCGTTCGCGATCGCCGAGGATCGGGGGCTGCCGGTCGCGGTGTTGCGCCCCACCACCGTGTACGGGCCCGGTGCGGTGAAGCTCCTGGCCAGCACCATCCTCGACGCGGCTGTTGAACGTTTCGCCGGGCTGGACACGTTCGCGGTCGACAGCGACGAGATCGAGCTGCGCATGGTCCACGTCGACGACCTGGTCGGCGCCTGCCTGCACCTCGCCGAGCACCCGACGGCAGCAACCGGGGCCTACAACCTGTCCGGCAGCTACCCGACCAACCACCAGGTCGGTGAGGTGATCGCCGAGGAGCTGGGGATGAAGCTGGACGGGACCGACGATCCCGAACGGGGGCTGGCCTACGAGAAGCGCGCCGCGGTGCGCGAGCGCATGCTGGAGCGCGGCATGGTCGACGGGATCATGCTCAAGGAGAAGCGGGTCCGTTTCCTGAAGAAGTCGAACCCCAACAACCGGTTGAGCCTGGAAGCGCTGGCGGCCACCGGGTTCGAGCCGCACGTGACCGACGTCCCCGGGTCGGTCGCCTCCACCGTCCGCTGGTACCGCGACGTGCGCTGGATCATCTGAGAGGGCGCGACGCTCACCGTCGACCGCGGCCGGGTGGGCCGCTGCGTCCTGCGGCCAGCCGCGAGACTAGGACTAGGCTGCGGCGCCCGGCAGGCCGGAGCCAGCCGGTGAGCTCCCAGCCAGCCGGGGGTCGGCCGTGCCTGGTCTCACGCCGCTCGGGGGCCATGAGCTCCTGGTGCTGTGGGTTCAGTTCGTCGTCCTGCTGACCGTCGCACGGGGACTCGGCTACCTCATGCGGCTCCTGGACCAGCCGGCCGTGGTCGGCGAGCTCGGGGCGGGTCTGGTGTTGGGCCCGTCCATCCTCGGGCGCCTCGCCCCGGATGTCGCCGCGTGGCTGTTCCCGGCCAGTGAACTCCAGAGCGGGCTGATCCTGGCGCTGGCCTGGTTCGGAGCGATCCTGCTGCTGGTCACCACCGGCTTCGAGACCGACCTGGGACTGGTCCGCCGGCTGGCCCGCACGGCCGCGTTGGTCCCGATCGGCAGCCTCGTCCTGCCGCTGGCTGTCGGGGTCGCGGCCGGCGCGGTCATGCCCGTGGCGTTCTTCGGGGAGCGTGCCGACCGGACCGTGTTCGCAGCGTTCATGGGACTGGCGCTGTCGATGTCGGCGCTCCCGGTCGTCGCCCGGATCCTGAAGGACATGGGACTGCTCCGTCGCGACGTGGGGCAGGTGACCATCTTCGCGGCCATGGCCGACGACATCGTCGGATGGCTCGCACTCGGTGTGCTGACCGGGGCCGTGGTCGGACGCGGCTTCGCTCCCGGCGCGCTGGCCACGACGGTCGTGGTCCTGCTGGTCTTCGTGGCGTTCCTGTTCACGCTCGGGCAGCGGCTCACCGACGCGGCGCTCCGCTTGTCGCTGCGACTCACCGACGGCATCGCCGGAGCCCTGACCGTGACCGTGCTGGTGGTGCTGGCCGCGGCGGCGATCACGCAGGCGGCCGGCGTCGAAGCGGTGGTCGGCGCGTTCCTCGCCGGCATCGTCCTGGGCCGCTCACGCTACCGCAAGGCGGAGGTGCTCCAGGCGGTGGAGCTGATGAGCACCGCCGTGTTCGCCCCGCTGTTCTTCGCCACCGCCGGGCTGTACGTCGACCTCGGCACGTTGGGGGAACCGGTCACCGCGGTGTGGACCGCCGTGGTCTTCGTCATCGCGACCGGGTCGAAGCTGGTCGGCACCTACCTCGGCGCCCGTGCCGGGGGCGCCGCCCCCATGGCTGGCGCGGCGATGGGGATCGCGCTCAACGCCCGGGGGGCGCTGGGGATCATCCTGGCGACGGTGGCGCTCAGCATCGGGGTGTTCAACCAGCGCAGCTACACCGTCACGGTGCTGATGGCGCTGGTCACGTCGATGATGGTCCCGCCCCTGCTGCGGCGGATGCTCAACCGGATCTCGACCGGACCTGAGGAAGCGCAACGCCTGCAGCGCGAGGCGTTGCTGAGCGAGAGCGTCGTGGCGGGCGTCGACAGCGCACTGCTTCCCACCCGCGGCGGCCGCAACTCCGAGCTCGCCGCCCGGGTCCTGGACCTGGTCTTGAAGCCGGATGCGTCGGTCACAGTCATGACCGTGGACACCGGCGTGGTCACGGCGGGGCCGGCCTCGGACGCGGCCGCTCGGATCGCCCGGCAACTGGCGGGGCGGCCGATCGAACGCCGCCGCCGGCCCGCGGTCGACGCGGGCGCTGCGATCCTGAAGGAGGCCGGGTTCGCCTACGGCCTGGTCGCGGTCGGTGCCACCGAAGACCTGCGGACCACCCACCGTCTGTCGCCGGTGATCCACGCGATCCTCGCCGGAAGTCCGGTCCCGGTCTTGCTGGTCCGGGCCGGTCGCGGAGGCGCCCGGTTGGGGCGCCTGTTGGTGCCCGCCACCGGGACCCGGATCGGTCGTGGGGCCGAGGAGGTCGCCTACACCCTGGCCGCCCGCACCGGTGCCGAGGTGGACGTCGTGCACGTGATCAGCCGAGCCGACCGGATGGCACTGGCGGCGTGGCAAGGGCAGCCAGCCTTCCAGCTCGAACGGGACGGGTTGCTGGCCCGATCGCTGGAGCTGGCGGCCACGTTCGGGCGGTCGGCGACCGGCTTCACACGGTTGGGTGCAGCCACCGCCGAGACGCTCCTGACCACGGCGGCCGAGCGGGGCGTCGACACGATCGTCCTGGGGGCCAGCGCCCGGGCGCTGGAGGACCAGGCTTTCCTCGGACACGGCACCGAGTACCTGCTCGAGCACGCCGATCAGACCCTGATCGTGGTGGTGTTCCCCGAGACGTGGTAGCGGCTTGCTCGCGCCGGCGACAGCGGGGCGACACCGCCGGCCGCGTCACCGTGACGGTGTGGCGGGCCACGGCGCAGGTCCTCGCCGTATCCTTGCGGTCATGACGATCAGTGTCGTCCTCGCCGAGGACAGCTACTTGGTCCGTGAGGGCGTCCGCCTGCTCATGGAGCAGCAACCCGACCTCGAGCTCGTGGAGGCCTGCGAGGACCTCGACTCGCTCATGACCGCCGTCGCCGAACACCAGCCCGACGTCGTCCTGACCGACATCCGCATGCCGCCGACGGGGACCGACGAGGGCATCCGCGCCGCCGAGGAGCTGCGCACCTCGCACCCCGACGTGGGGGTCGTGGTGTTGAGCCAGTACGCCGAGCCCAGCTACGCCCTGGCACTGTTCGAGCGCGGTTCGGCGGGGCGCGCCTACCTGCTCAAGGAGCGCGTCTCGGACGTCGAGCAGCTCCTCCACGCCGTCCGTGAGGTGGCGTCCGGCGGGTCGGTGATCGACCCCAAGGTCGTCGAGGAGCTCGTGGCGGCTCGCACCCGCAGCGGCGGCAGGCTCCTGGAGCGGCTCACCCCCCGTGAGAAGGAGGTCCTGGCCGAGATCGCGCAGGGCAAGAACAACGCCGCGATCGCCGCGTCGCTGTTCCTGACCGAGCGTGCGGTCGAGAAGCACATCAACTCGATCTTCTCCAAGCTGGGCCTGACCGAGGAGCCCAACACCCACCGGCGCGTCCGGGCGGTGCTCCTGTTCCTCGCCGAGCATCAGCGCTGACCTTTTCGGGGGGGGGGGGGGGTGCTGGCCACACCACACGTTCACGTACCAGCCGGCTGTCGCCCCACCGCCCGTACAGGCAAGATGGGGTGTGATGGGAGAGCCGACCGTGCGCGTACTGATCGTCGATGACCAGGAGCCGTTCCGCCAGGCGGCACGGATGGTCGTCGAGCTGACCGACGGGTTCGAGGTCGTGGGCGAGGCCGAGACCGGCGAGGATTCGGTCGCCCTGGCCGGTGAGCTCGCCCCGGACCTCGTCCTCATGGACGTCAACCTCCCCGGGATCGACGGGTTGGAAGCCACCCGACGCATCCTCGCCCTGCAGGGCGGAACACGGGTCCTGATGCTGTCGACGTACGAGCCCCAGGAGTACGCGCCACGGGCCGTGGAGGCCGGGGCGATCGCCTACATCCCCAAATCCACGTTCGGTCCGGACACGCTCACCGAGGCATGGGAGGCTGCGACCGCGGCGTGACCGGGCCGCCTGCGACCGGCAGCTGCCCGGTGACGTGACATCCCCGGCCGGGTTCCGTCCAGATCGTGAGGATGCCGCCGAGGGCCTCGACGCGGTCGACCATGTTCTGGAGCCCCGTGCCCGGCGGGCACGTCGACGGGTCGAAGCCGGGCCCATCGTCGGTCACCGAGAACGTCAACCAACCCGCCTCTGCCCCCAGGCGGACCGTTACCGCCACGCCGGCTGCATGCTTGCTGGCATTCTGGATCGCTTCAAGGCAGCAGAAGTAGGCGGCGACCTCCACCTCGGCGGGGAAGCGGCCGGTGATCACCTCCGGAGCGGCCACGATCGTGGCACGCAGCTCGTGCTTGCGGATGTGCGCGTCGAGCGCAGCCAGCACCCCCTCCTGGGTCAGCAACGGCGGGAAGATCCCCCGCGCCAGATCACGCAGGTCGTTCAAGGCCGTGTCGGCGTCGGTGCCGAGCTGATCCAACGCCTCGGCGGCTGCCGCCGGGTCGCGCTCCAGCAGCTGGCCGACGACGCCGAGCTTGAGCGCGATGCTGACCAGTTGCTGCTGCGCCCCGTCGTGGATCTCACGCTCCATGCGCCTGCGCTCGGCGTCCTGGGCGGCCACCAGCCGCTGCCGCGAGGCCTGCAGCTCCGCGGCCTGGCCCGTCACGGCCTCGACCTTCGTCCGCAGCTCCGCGGTCAGCCGGACGTTGCGCAGCGCGAGCCCCGCCTGGGCCGCGAGGTCGTCGAGCAGCCGGGCCTGGTCGCCTCGCAAGCGGTCACCGGCCGACAGGGCGATCGCGATCTCGCCGACGACCTCACCGTGGTGGGTCACCGTGACGCTGCGGTCCCAAGCGTCGGTGGCCGTGGCCGAAGGGGGCCACACCGCGGTGTGGTGGCCGCCGTCGGGGAGGGTGAGCGTGACCTGGACGCGCTGGGCAGCCACGCCCTGCGCGGTGGCCTCGGCCATGCGTGGCAGGACCTCCTCGAGCGAGAACGCGTCGGACACCCGCGCGGTGAAGTCGCGCAGCACCTCGTAGGGTGTCGCGCGGTCGCCGTACACGATCCGGTCGGCTGCGCCGCGGGCACGCTCACGGGCGGGGCGGAACCCCACCGCGACGACCGCGGTGGCGACCATCGACAGGGCGGCGTTCGGTTGCAGCGGTTGGCCACCCGCGAGGACCCCGACGCCCGTCACGATGCCCAGGTACACGGCGGTGACGAAGGCCGCCAGCAGGGCGAACACCAACCCGCGGTGCACGACCCGTTCGACGGTGCGTCCCTGGCTGCTCGACCGGCGTCTCACGTGACCGGCTCCGGGACCGATGCGCGCGTCACCGGGACGTGCCCGGTCAACGTCGTCCCGGTGCCGGGACGGCTGCGTAGCTCCACCGTCCCGCCGAGCGACGCGAGGCGGTCGGCCAGGTTCTGCAGCCCGTGGCCAGGGGTGACCCGCTGCCCGTCGAAACCGGTCCCGTCGTCGGCGACCGTGAACGACAGGACACCGCGGTCCTCGCCGAGGTGGATCGTGACCGCCGAGGCGTGGGCGTGCTTGACGGCGTTCTGGAGGGCCTCCAGGCAGCAGAAGTACACCGCCGTTTCCACCGCCTGTGCGTAGCGGCGGACGTGATCGGCTTCGATGTGGGTGGGGACCGGGGCGCGCACCGCCTGGCTGCGGAGCGCCTCGACCAGACCCTGCTCCGCCAGGACGGCCGGGTAGATGCCGCGGGCGAGGTTGCGCAGCAGTTCCAGTGCCTCGGCGGCTTCGCGCCGCAGCTCCTCCACCAGCGGACCGACGCGCTGGGGGCTGCGGTCGATCAGCGACCGTGCCAGGCGCAACTTCACCGCCAGAGCCACCAGGTGCTGCTGGGAGCCGTCGTGGATGTCGCGCTCCATGCGTCGACGTTCGGCGTCCTGCGCGGCGACGATCCGCTGGCGCGAGGCGCGCAGATCCGCCGTCTGCCGCGACAGCACCTCGACCTGGTCGCGGAGCTCTTCCGTCAGTTGCACGTTGCCGAGCACGAGGCCGGCCTGGGCGGCGAGGTCACCCAGCAGCTGCTCCTCGGTCGGGGTCAGCGGCTCGCCCTCACGCTCTGCGACGGTCAAAGCGCCGAGGAGCTCGCCGTGGCGGGTCACCGCCACCGTCCGGTCGACGTCCGGGAGCGGCGGCAGGCCGCCCCGCCGGGGCGAACGGTCACGACCGTCGAGTGGCACGCGCACGTCGACCCGTTCTGTCGTCTGTGGCCACGACGCCGCGCGGACCAGCTCGCCACGGACCGCCAGCCAGACGTCGGCGCGGCGGGCGGCGGTTCCCTCGGCCAGGAGCCGTGCCATGCGTGGCAGCACGTCGTCGACCGCGTACGTCTCGCCGACACGGTCCGAGAAGCCCGACAGCACCTGGTAGGGAGTCTCACGCCGGCCGTAGACCAGCCGGTTGGCGAGGGAGGTCAGCCGGGTCCGGAGCGGGTCGAAGGCGACCGCGATGATCGCCGTTGCCACGACCGCCAGGGCCAGGGCGCGGTCGCCGCCCCGCCCTGCCAGGAGGTGGCTTCCGCTGACGACGACGCCGACGTACACGACGCCGATGAAGCTGGCCAGCGCCCCGAACACGAACGTCCGGTTCAGCAGCCGGTCGAAATCCCAGAGCCGGAAGCGGATCAGGATGAAGCACAGGCTCACCGGGATCGCGGCGAACAGAGCCGGGAACACGCGGAACACCAACTGCCCGAGCTCGGCCGTGTCGCCCTGACCCGACAGCAGCCCGGCGAGGATCCCGAACGTGGTCGCCCCGCCGACCGCGCTGGTCAGCGTGGTGATCAGCAGCCGCGACTGCCGGCGCTCCTCTGCGGTCTCCGCGCGCCGGTAGCGGCCGACCTGTGCCGACAAGCCGACCGCCGGGATCATGATCCCGAACAGCAGGATCATCGCGGCGGGATCACCGCCGTGGATCTGGTCGGCGACGAACACGCCCGCGATGGGCAGCGCCCCCAGGTACGCCACGCGCAGTGGCCAGCGCCACCGCGGAAGTTCCCGCCACGGCGGCTTGAGTCGCCCGTCGGGGAACAACGCGATCGCGTAGAGGTAGGTCAGGCCACCGAGGTAGTGGAAGCTGTCGTGGGTGAAGGTCCCGAAGTCGGGAAGGACGACCCGGGCGGAGTGCGCCTGCGCGTTGAAGACGGCACCGGTCCCCACCATGCCCAACGCGAGCAACCGTGCGGTGAGCAGCCGCGGACGGAGCCGCACCAGGAGGATCGCCAAGCCGATGTTCAGCGCACTGAACGTGAACTCGAGCGCGACCAGCACGTTGGGTGGCACGACGCCGCGACGCGACCAGCCGATGGCCTCGACGGCCCGGCCGGCTGTGCGTGCCAAGGGCCCGTCGCCCGCCGCCCAGCCAGACAGCGCTGCGGCGACCGACGGCGACACGCGGGCGGCGAACGGCGTGGCGCCAGCCACGAGGAACACCACGGCGCTGCCCGCGAACGCCGCGAAAGCGATGTAGAAAGCACGGTCCAGCCGCCGCCGCACGGTCGGCGTCACGCGACGTTTCCACCGAGCCGGAACGCCACCACGGGGCTGGTGCGACCCTTGACCAGGGCCGGTGGCAGCGGCTCCGCGTCGACCCCATCCGACAGCGCTCTGTAGGACGCCTCGGTCAGGACCGTCTGACCGGCGCTGGCCCACTCCTGGATCCGCTGGGTGAGGTTGACGGTGTCACCGACGACCGAGTACTCCATCCGCTCCTCGGAGCCCAGCAGCGCCGCGGCGACCTCGCCGCTCGACAGCCCGATGCCCAGTCCGAACGGCTCCAGACCTTGGCCGGTCCACCGGTCGTTCACCGTCTGCTGCGCCCGGTGCATCGCGGTGGCCGCGGACAGCGCCCGGTCGGCGTGGTCACTCTGCGGCACCGGCGCCCCGAACACCGCCATCACCGCGTCGCCGACGAACTGCATGACGGTGCCGCCGTGGCCCAGGATCGCGTGGTTCATCTCGGCACGGTGCTCGTTGAGCTGGCGGGCCAACACGCTGGGGTCGGCGCGCTCGGCGATCGACGAGTACCCGCGGATGTCGGACATCAGGACCGTGACCTCGAGCTTCTCGGTGTGGCCGATCCGGCGACCCTCCTCGCGGAGCTTGTCTGCGATCCCGGTGGGTAGCAGCCGGCTGAGGCTCTCGCCCTGCTCCTCGCGGTCCACGATCGCCTGTTGCAGCTTCTTCAACCGGTCCAGCGACCCGTTGCTCCCCGCTGACACCCCCTGCGCCAGCTTCACGAACAGCCGCTCGATCCGATCGGCGACGTCAGAGGGCGTGGTGTGGTACGTCACCGCGATGGCTTTGATCGGCTTGCCCTCCGCGACCAGCCGCAGCAGTTCGTCGTCCGACGCGGTCAGTTCGTGATCGCTTCGGACGGGGGTCAGCAGCGCCTCGACGATCTTGGGGTCGAGCACCGAGCCACCAGACGCCACCTCGCGGATCGCTCGGGCCAGCTGATCGCCTTCCGCGATGCGGTCCTTGAGCAGGTACGCGTACCCGGCGGCGCCCTCGGACAGCAGCGATACCGCGTACTCCGGTTCGTCGTACTGGGACAGGATCACGATCCCCGTGCCGGGGTGGCGCTTGCGGACCTCCTTGGCGGCGTCGATGCCTTCTCGCTGGAAGGCTGGAGGCATGCGGATGTCGGTCACGACCACCTGGGGGCCGGCCGCTTCGGCGCCGGCGATCAGCTCGTCGTAGTCGGACGCGACCCCGACGACGTGCAGGTCGTCCTCGACGCCGAGCAAGGCCCGGACACCCTCACGGACCAGCAGGTTGTCGTCGGCCAGGAAGACGGAGATGCGTGTGTGCTGCATGCCTGCATGGTCCCCGACCTCGGGCCTGCCCGCGAGGATGCGGTCACCCGACCTCGTGGTGGTGCCACCCCCACCACGGACGCCTGCCCGCACCCTCGACGGCCGGGACGCTCCGCGGCACGCTCGCAAGTGCCGGGCACGCCGAGCCCGCGGAACCAGGAGACCCTCATGCGCATCGCGGCGTCGGTCACGTCCATCTCGTGGATCCCGTCCGAGGCGATCTCGGGCGCCTTGAAGCTGCCGTTCGAGATCGGCATGGCCCACTGGGACGCGCCGCTGCCCGACGTGATCTCCGACCTCGAGGCGCTGCGTGCCGCCGACCGCTTCCGCTTCGCCAACGAACTGCGCGCGTACGTCGACGTCGAAGACGGACGGATCGTCGACTACGGGCACCTCGGTGACGGCTACATCGGTTCGACCACGATCAGGCTGGGTTCGAAGGGGATGACCTTCGCCGGCGTGCCGTTCGAGACGCTGCGGCCCGACCCCGAAGTCGGCGACGGCTGGGTGCGCTTCGTCCAGACCGCCGGTGGGCGGACCGGCGCACCGGCGCCCCGCCGGGTCAGGCGCCCTCCGTACGTGCAGATCTCGGCGCCGACCGCGTGGACCACCCTGGCGCTGACCATCCACGCCGATGGCCGCAGCGAACACGAGCTGATCGGGGCCAGCCCGTTCCCGCGGCACTGGATCTACGACCGCGACCGGCGGCTGGTGCAGAAGTCGGGCATGATCGACTTCAAGAGCTGGTCGCTGGAGCACTTCGGGGACAACAGCCCCTGGGGCGACCAGGAGTCGCCGGCCATGGTCACCGAGGTCGAGACCGCACTCGAGCGCCAGCTGTCGTCGACCGTCATGCGCGGCGCCAAGCCGAAGATCCGCAAGATCGCGACCGGCGAGACGCTGACCGAGCAGGGCGTGTGGGGCGCCGAGCTGTACCTGCTCCTCGACGGGGTCTTGAGCGTCGAGGTGAACGGCGACACCGTTGGCGAGGTCGGGCCGGGCGCCATCCTCGGCGAGCGGGCGAGCCTCGAAGGCGGCAAACGCACGTCCACGCTGCGGGCCGTGACCCCCTGTAAGGTCGCGGTGGCCTCGGCCGATCAGATCGACCACGAAGCGCTGGTCGAGGTCGCCACAGGTCATCGGCGGGAGCACGATCGCCTCTGAGGCGCGTGCCGGGCCGGTCCGCGGCCACACCGGCGGCGACAGACCCGCCCGACCCGTCGCGACGAACGGATACCGCGCGTGCGGGTGCACATCTGTGGATCCCGGGGGTCGACACCGGCCCCCGGTCGCGCCTTCGTCCGCTACGGAGGGAACACCTCCTGTGTGGCGCTGGCTCACGACGGTCAGCCGGTCACGCTGCTGCTCGATGCCGGTACGGGCATCCGGCAGGTCTGGCGGCTGCTCAACGGGAGCCCGTTCGACGGCACCGTGCTGCTCGGCCACCTGCACTGGGACCACACCCAGGGGCTGCCCTTCTTCCGTCCCGGCGACGACCCCGAGTCACGGGTCGACCTGTACCTGCCCGCCCAACCCGGTGACCCCGAGGGAGTCCTGGCACGGGGGATGTCGCCCCCGCAGTTCCCGATCCGCCCCTCGGAGCTCCGCGGACGCTGGTCGTTCCGGTTCGTCGACGAGGGACTGCACGACCTCGAGGGGTTCACCGTCCTCGCCCGGGAGATCCCCCACAAGGGGGGGCGCACGTTCGGCTACCGGGTGTCCGACGGCAGCGCGACCGTCGCCTACCTGTCGGACCACCACCCGATCACGTGCGGGCCCGGCCCGACCGGCTTCGGGGAGCACCACGAGGCTGCCTGTGCACTGGTCGACGGCGTGGACCTGCTGATCCACGATGCCCAGTACACCGCCGAGGAGTTCCCGGCGCGGGCCCACTTCGGCCATTCCACGATCGATTACGCGGTCACGCTGGGCGAGGCCCGCCGCGTCGGCGAGGTCCTTCTGTTCCACCACGATCCGCCCCGCACCGACGACGAGATCGATCAGCTCGTGACCGCCTTCGGGGGGCGCACCGTCGCGGTCAGCGCCGCCGCCGACGGCACCGTGATCGACCTGCCACGCCACCGCGCAACCCCGGCGCGACCTGCGCTGAACAGCCGCACCAGGCGCGGCTGAGAGGGCGGCGCCGTGCGCGAGCGGTACGACGCGGTCGTCGTCGGCGCGGGACCCAACGGGCTGGCGGCCGCGATCCGGCTGGCGAAGGCCGACCGGTCGGTCCTCGTGCTGGAAGGGGCCGACGCGGTCGGCGGCGGGGCGCGCACCAAGGAACTCACCCTGCCCGGCTTCCGCCACGACGTGTGCTCGGCCATCCACCCGCTGGGGATCGGGTCGCCGTACCTGCGCACACTTCCACTGCACGAGCACGGCCTCGAGTGGGTGCACCCCGACATCCCCGTCGCCCATCCTCTCGACGACGGCCCGGCCGTTCTGATCGAGCGTTCGCTGGCCGGCACCGCCGCCGGGTTGGGTCGGGATGCGGCGACGTGGCGCCGCACGTACGCGCCGCTGGTCCGCCGCTTCGACCAGCTGGCCTTGGACACGATGGCTCCGCTGACGCGGATGCCGCACCATCCGCTGTTGATGGCCCGGTTCGCGCGCCACGCCGTCCGGTCGGCACAAGGGTGGGCGCGGTCACGGTTCACCGGGGAGCGGGCACGCGCCGCGGTCGCTGGCATGGCCGGTCACAACGTCCTGGCGTTCGACCGGCCGTTCACCGCAGCGCTCGGCGTGCTGTTCCCCGCGGCGGCTCACGCCGTGGGGTTCCCCATGGCGCGCGGTGGTTCGCAGGCGATCGCCGATGCCATGGCGTCGCTGCTGCGCAGCCTCGGGGGCGAGATCCGCACCGGCACGCCGGTGCGCGACCTCGCCGATGTCCCACCCCACGAGGCGCTGCTGTTCGACCTCACACCACGGCAGATGCTTGCGATCGTCGGGGACCGGGCTCCTGGCCGGCTGCGGCAGCGGGTCGAGCGCTTCCGCCACGGCCCCGGGGTGTTCAAGGTCGATTACGCGCTCGACGGCCCGGTCCCGTGGAGTGCCCAAGACACCCAACGTGCCGGGACGGTGCACCTCGGCGGGACCCTCGAGGAGGTCGCCGCCGCGGAGCTCGCAACCGCCGAGGGACGCCACGCCGAACGGCCCTACATCATCGCCGCGCAGCAGACGCTGTTCGACCCCACCCGCGCTCCCGATGGCCGCCACACGCTGTGGGCCTACTGCCACGTCCCGTCCGGATCGACGGTGGACATGACCGGCCCGATCGAGGACCAGCTCGAACGGTTCGCGCCGGGTTTCCGCGACCGGATCCTGGCACGTTCCACGATGACCACCGCGGACCTCGAGGACTACAACCCCAACTACATCGGCGGGGACATCAGCGCCGGTGCGCACAGCGGCCTGCAGCTGCTGCTCCGGCCGTGGCCGTCACTCGACCCGTACGCGCTGGGTGAGACGAGGTGGTTCTTGTGTTCGGCCTCCACACCGCCGGGTGCGGGGGTCCACGGGATGTGCGGCTACTACGCGGCCGGGTCGGTTTTGCGCCACGTCCCGGCGAGGTGAGCCCCTTGGACGGGTCGTCAGCGCAGGAGGCGCGATAGACGCCGGTCGGCCAGAACCCGGCCGCCGGTCTGACACGGCGGGCAGTAGGTCACCTCGTACGACTCGTACGACACACGCCGCAGCGTGTCGCCGCAGGCCGGGCACGGCTCGCCGCCGCGGCCGTGCACGATCCAGTGGTCGCCGAGCTTGGCCGGCAAACCACCCGAGCGGCGACGTTCGTGGTCGAGCCCACGCTCGATCACGTCCCCGACGGCGCTGAGCAGCCGCTCGCGGGCGTCGACGTCGAGGCTCTTGAGGCTCACGAACGGTGACAGCCGCGCGTGGTGCAGGATGTCGTCGGTGTAGCCGCGGCCGAGGCCGGCGACGGTGCGCTGGTCACGCAGGGCCGTGTGCACCCGGCGGTTGTCGCCGGTCGTGCGGATCAGCTCCGCGAAGGCCGCGGCGCCCGGCTCGGGACCGAGCTCGGCCAGCGGGCCGGGGTCGCCGTCGCCCAGCGCCCACCACCGCGCCTTGCGTTCCGTGCCGTATTCGACGATCAGCAGTGCGGGACCAGGCCGGAACCGCAGCCGCACCACGCCCCGCTTGGGCCGCGACCGCCCCGGTGGATCCTCGACCGTCACCCGACCGGCCTGCGACAGGTGCACGACGATCCGTGGCCCGTCGAGGCCGATGACCAGGTACTTGCCGTGGCTGGTGACCTCGTCGACGGTCCGACCGATCAGCGCCTCCGGCGCCGGCTCCACCGTCCGCAGCGCCGCGAACTGCAGCGGGTCCGCGCCGGCGAACACCGTCCCGACGAGCTCGACTTCAACGCGTTCCGCCAGCGCGCGGATCTGGGGCAGTTCGGGCACGGCGCGACGGTACCGCTGACCGGAGGCGACGGCCGCCGCGTGGTGGCTCCACCGAGCGGGGCGGTGGCCCGGCCCCCCCGTGCGTGGCCTCTCGTTCGGGCTGGGTCGGTTCCGGGCAGACGCTACGGTTGGCGTGATGAGGCCCATCCGCACGTTCACGGTCGTGCCAGCGCTGCCCGAGTCGCTGGAACGCCTGCGCGAGCTCGCGTACAACCTGCGCTGGGCATGGGACCACGACACCGTCCACCTGTTCCGTCGCATCGACCCGGCGCTGTGGGAGGCGTGCGGGCGGAACCCCGTCAAGTTCCTCGCGACCGTGGAGCAGGGCCGCCTGGAGAGCGTCGCGGACGATCCCGACTACCTCGCCCACCTGGAGCGGGCCGTCACCTCGCTGCACGACTACCTGGCCGCGGAGCAAACCTGGTTCCGCGTTCGCCACGGCGACGAGTTCGACGACGTGACCCTGACCGCGTACTTCTCTGCGGAGTTCGGTGTCACCGATTGCCTGTCGATCTTCGCTGGCGGGTTGGGGATCCTCGCAGGCGACCACCTCAAGTCCGCGAGCGACCTCGGCATCCCGATGGTCGGCGTCGGGCTGCTGTACCAGCAGGGCTACTTCGAGCAGCGCCTCAACGAAGCCGGATGGCAACACGAGCTGCCCGCCGAGAAGGATTTCCACTCGCTGCCGCTGACCTTGGAGCGGGACGCCGACGGCGCGCCGATCACGGTCGAGCTCGGTTTCCCGGAGGGGCCGGTCGTCGCGCAGGTCTGGCGGGCACAGGTCGGCCGCGTCCCGCTGTTCCTCCTCGACGCCAACGTTCCCGCCAACACCCCCGAGCAGCGGCGGATCACCTTCTCGCTGTACGGCGGCGACGAGGAGATGCGCGTCCGTCAGGAGACCCTCCTGGGCGTGGGTGGCTTCCGGGCCTTGGAGGCGCTGGGGTACCGCCCGACCGTCTACCACATGAACGAGGGCCACTCGGCGTTCTTGGGTCTGGAACTCATCCGCCGTCTGATCGACGAACGAACCCTCGCGTTCGAAGAGGCGCGTCAGGCCGTCTCCGCGGGCCTGGTGTTCACCACCCACACCCCGGTGGAAGCCGGGCACGACTACTTCGCGCCTGCCCTCCTGGAGCGGTACTTCGCCGTCTACGTCAAGGCGTTGGGCATCGACTGGCGCGATTTCTTGGCGCTCGGCCGCGTCGACCCCGCCGACGATCACGAACGCTTCTGCATGACCGTGCTCGCCTTGAAGCTCGCCGCCCGCAGCAACGGCGTGAGTCGGCTGCACGGCCGGGTCAGCCGGGCGATGTGGCGGGGGCTGTGGCCCGGTCTGCCCGAGCACGAGGTCCCCATCGGTCACGTCTCCAACGGCGTTCACCTGCCGTCCTGGACGACGTGGAGGATCAGCGTCCTGTTCGACCGCGTCCTGGACGGACTATGGCGGGAGCAACCAAGCGCCGACGAGCTGTGGGAACGCATCGAGGACGTGCCACCCGACGAGCTGTGGCAGGCACACGCGGCCCGCCGACACGACCTTGTGCAGTTCGTGCGCCGCCGGGTACGCGCCCAGCTCGAGCACCGCGGCGCCCCCGCCACCGAGCTGGCAACGACCGAACAGCTGCTCGACCCCGACGCGCTGACGATCGGGTTCGCCCGCCGGTTCGCGACCTACAAGCGTGCCACGCTGATCGCGTCCGACGTTGACCGACTCGCCAGGATCATGGGGGATCCTGACAGGCCGGTGCAGCTGATCGTCGCCGGCAAGGCACACCCCCGTGACGACGCGGGGAAGGAGTTCATCCGCCGCATCTTCGAGCTGTCCCGTGACGAGCGCTTCCGCGGCCGGATCGTGTTCGTCGAGGACTACGGCATGGCGGTCGCGCGGTACCTGGTCAGCGGCGCCGACGTCTGGCTGAACAACCCGCTCCGCCCCCGCGAAGCCAGCGGCACCAGCGGGATGAAAGCGGCCCCCAACGGCCTGCTCAACCTCTCCACGCTGGACGGCTGGTGGGACGAGGCGTGGCACGACCTGGCGGGTGACGGCATCCCGTTCGGCTGGGCGATCGGACGCCCGGTCGTGTACGACGACCCGATGCATCAGGACATCCGCGACGCCGAAGCGCTGTACGCGATCCTCGAGCACGACGTCGTCCCGACCTTCTACGACCGCGGTGAGGACGGCATGCCGCACTCGTGGATCGCCCGGATGAAGACCGCGATCAGGATGCTGTCGCCGTGCTTCAACAGCCACCGCATGCTGCGCGAGTACGTGGAGACGATGTACCTGCCGGGTGCGCGGGCGGTCGCGACGCTGTCGTGTGACGGCCTGGTAGGTGCGCGTCAGCTGGCGTCGTGGCGGACCCGCGTGATCGAGTCGTGGCATCAGGTCCGCGTCGAGGTGGTCGACGACGGCGACGCCGCCGTTGACCAGATCAAGGTCGGTCAGGCCCTGCAACCGCGAGCGCTCGCCTTCCTGGGCGACCTGACCCCGGACGATGTCGCGGTCGAGCTGTACGTGGGGCGCGTGGAAGCCGACGGCGAGATCCGTGACGGCCACGCCCTGCCGATGCGGGCGCTTCGCCGCCGTGGCCAGCACCACGAGTACGAGGCGATCGACGTCACCCTCAACGACAGCGGCCAGTTCGGTTACACGGTGCGGGTCCGCCCCCAGCATCGCGATCTCCCCGCGCGGTTCATCCCCGGGTGCGTGGCCTGGGCGAACGAGACCGGTTCACCGACCTGAAGCCGCCTGGCCACGGAACCGACCGCGACCGGCAACGCCTCGCACGGCCCGACACGTTCGGGGCCGCGGCGGCGGCCTTGGCCTTCGGGTTGCTGGCGGTCCACGTCTGGGTGCTGTGGTTGAACGCCCCTGCCGACGTCCGAGGTCGCGCACCGGCCGTGCTCGCCTTCCAAGCCGTGGTCACCGCCCTGCTGATCGTCGGTGCGGTCACCCGCCGCACACGGTGGCGGGCAGGGCTGTACCTCCTCGGGGCGCTGGGGGCGTTCCTGTACGGACTGCTGACCTGGGCGCTGGCCGGGGTGATCGACGTGATCGCCGCGGTGCTCGCCGGCGCTGGCGCCGCTGTGGCCATCAGCAGCGTCTACGACCGGGAGGGCAGCACCGGAGGGACGTCGCCCCGATCGGGCGACGGTCACGGTCGCGGTTGACAGCGGGGGCACCAGTACGTGGAGCGGCTGGCGACCCGGCCGTGCTCGATCGGTGCGTCGCAGCGCGCGCAGGCGGCGTCCTCGATATCCCGAGCGTGCGTGAGCCAACCGTCGCGGCGGGGGACGTGTCCCTCGTCGATCGACTCGGTGAGGACGATCCGCATGGCCTCGTACAGGCGGTCGAGGTCGTCTTCGCCCAGGTCCCCGACCGCTGTGCGCGGATGCAGGCACGCGTGCCACAGCACCTCGTCGGCGACGATGTTCCCGATCCCGGCGACGAGCTGCTGGTCCATCAGCGCCGACTTGAGCATGCCGCGCCGGTCTTCGAGCAGGTCGGCGAGGTCGTCGCGGCCGAGGTCCAGCGCGTCAGGTCCGAGGCCGCCCGTCACGTCTCCGACCTCGCGCTCGTCCGAGGCCAACCACACGCCACCGAACTTCCGGGTGAGGTTGAACCGGAGCTCGCCACGGTCGCAGCGGAAGATCACGTGGTCGTGGTCGTCACGGGCCGCACCGTCGTCGGCCCACACGAGGGTGCCCGTCATCCCGAAGTGCATCACGACGGTGGACCCGTCGGTTCGAGCCAGGAGCCACTTGCCGTGCCGGTCCGGCTCGGAGAACCGGCGTCCCTTCAGCGCCCGTCCCAGCCCCTGGGGGGTGGTGTTGCGGATCACGTCCGCGCCGGGCGCCTCGACCCGCTCGATGGTGCGGCCGGTGGCGTGCGCCGCGACGTAGCGGCGCAGCGCCTCCACGTCGGGGAGCTCCGGCACCGCGTTTCCTACAGTCGCCAGGTCTGGACCGCCACTGCGGCCGGTTCGGTGCCTGCAACCATGCCAGAACCTGCGTTGCGTCACGGTGCCGAACAGCTCAGGTCCCGGTGGGCGGCTCCTCATCGACGGCGATGGTCGGCAGCGCGGTATGCACCACAGGGAGGTCCTCCCAAGACCACGCGTCATGTCGTAGCAGCGCCAGAAGCAGCCGCCGCCGTTCCGACACGGCCTCGAACTCGGCTTGGACCTCGTTCTTGTCGACGAGCGGCACCCCATCGCTGCGCAGCGATCCGAGATCGGGTGGAGGTGCCGGCGCGTCGGCCAGGGTGATGAACGCTTCACGGAGGGTGTCGAGGAACTGCGTGATGGCGCGCCGCAGCGGGAGGGTGCTGCTGGGCTCGAGGGTCGATTCCCCGACGCAGCACCGCAGCATGGTCAGCGCTTCGTCGAGGACGGCGACGTTCGGTCCGACCGCGGTGTGCCGCTCGGCGCTGTGGAAGTAGTGCAGGATCGGGTAGGCGAGGTGGCGCTCGGCGAGTTCGCCGATCGTCGGGACGAGAGCCACCAGGTACAGATGCAGGTCGCCGAAGTTCGTCCCGTTCCATGCGCGGCCGAGGACCTCCGCCGGGGTGTGCCCCAGGGTGCTGATCTGCGAGGCAACGCGGCGTTTCAGCACGGTCGCGTCCACGACGGGGATGATGTAGGCGATCGTGAGCGTCAGCAGGACGACCCCGCTCGCAGCCGCGATCAGCTGGAGCCCTTGACCGGCCCCGCCGACCGGCTGGCCTGGGCTGTCGACGCGGCCGACGACGAGCCCGACCGCGAAGCGCAGCAACGGCAACGGGCGCCTCCCGGCGCTGGGGTCGTCGAGTCCGCCGGACGCCGCGAACACCAGCGTCCACCCGACCACCAACAGCATCACCCAGGTGGCCACGACCGCGAACAGGACGGCCGGACCGCCGGCGAGGAGGAACCGGCCCCGGCCACGACGGGACGCAGCAGCCAGGAAGCCCAGCCACAGTACTCGTGCAACCTGCGACGTGAGCGGCCCCTTGCCCGCTGCGACCGCGACGGTGGTCGTGATCACGTCGTACAGCGCGACCACCAGGAACGAGGTTCCGAGCACGCCCAGTGCGACATCGACCACCACGCCTCCGTTGGAACAGCGGCGTGGAACCTAGTTGCGGCCACCCGAACGTTAGAACCCGTGCGGCTCGGGCGGTGCCTCGACCGCCGCGGCCGGGCGAACTCCGTGCGGCTGGTAGCCAGCCAGAAGTGCGAACCCGATGGCCGCGATCCCGGCGGCGGCGAGCCAGGCACCGCGGAAGCCCACACTCGATGCCACCGCGCCGAGCAGCGTGCCACCCAGCGCGAACGCCAGATCGACGAACGCGGTGAAGGTGCCGACCAACGCCCCGCGCTCGGTCGCCGGCACGCTCGCGACCGCCATCGACATCACCGCCGGGAAGATGAGGGCGTGTCCCAGCGCCAGCACGACCGTGCCGGCGTACAGGCCGACGACCGTTGGCACCGTCGCCAGCAGGACGAGGCTCCCGACCGACAGGGCGAGAGCCGAGCGGGCGGTGCGCCGTAGTCCGAACCGGTCGGGCAGCCGCGCCAGGAAGCTACGCACGACGAGCAGCACGGCGGCGTAGACGACGAAAACCAGACGGCTCCTGTCCATGCCCAGCTGCAGTGCGTACAGCGCGGCGAACGTCTGGAACCCGGCCTGACCGATCAGCCCAGCCAGGATGATGGCTCCGGGACGCACAGCCGCGCGGTGCACCAGCGGACCGCGTGGCCGCTCGGCCGTACCCGGGACGCGGGTGTCGCGGATGCCGACGCCCAGACCCGTGGCCAACGCCGCGCAACCCGCCGCGGCAAGCCACACCGCGTCGTAGCCGCCGGCCTCCAGCAGGCGCTCGCCGACGACAGGGCCGACAGCCAGCCCGCCGAACAGGGCGAGCGAGAACAGGCTGAGCGCTTCCCCCCGGCGGTCGTCGGGCGCGAGGTCGTTGACGACGGTCGCGGTACCCACGAAGAACAGCGCCTCCCCAACGCCGGTGACCAGGCGCAGCCCCAGCAGGGCAACCACACCCGCTGCCAGCACGTACCCCGCGATCGATGCGGTGACGACCACACCGCCGGTGACGACCAGCACGCGCCGGCCGTGCCGGTCCCCGAGCCGCCCCGCCCACGGCCGAAGCACTAGCGCGCTGACGCCGAAGGCGCCGACCACGAGCCCGACCTGGAAGCGGCTGCCGGCCAGAACCTCCTCGACGAACCGCGGCAGGGTCGGCAGCAGCGCCCCCACCGCGACGAAGTAGGCGAACGTGACTGCCTGGACCAGCACGAACAGCGGGGTCAGCAGCCGCGGAGCGGTCCTCACCGTGCTCGGGGAGTGGCCGACGTCAACGTGCGGCCCCCGGCACAGGCTCGGGGTGGGCGCGCCGGATGCGGCTGCGTGGCGGTGTCACCTAGCGCTCCTCGACACCGACGTCCACCGTCAGTCGCCCGGTGCCGCGGACGATCTCCAGCGGCACCGACGCCCCGACCCCCGCCGTCTGCACCGCGCGTTGCAGATCGGTCGGTGCCGACACCGTGTTCCCGCCGGCTGCGACGATCACGTCGCCGGGCCGCAGACCCGCCTGTCCGGCAGGCCCGCCCGGAGCGATGTCTGCGATCACCAGCCCGTCGGCGGTGGCCAAACCGAGCCGCGCGGCGATCTGGGGGCTGTTGGGCACGATCGTGACGCCGATGTAGGGCTCGCCGAGGCCCTCGAGCATGTTGCGGATCACCGGCTTGGCGCTGTCGATCGAGATGGCGAAGCCGATGTTCTGGGCGACGCCGGCGGCGACGGCGACGTTGATGCCGACCACCTCACCGGCGCCGTTGAGCAGCGGTCCGCCGGAGTTGCCGGGGTTGATGGCGGCGTCCGTCTGGATCAGGTCGTCGAGTCGGAGCTGTTCCGCCTGGATCGCGCGTCCGGTCGCCGAGACGATCCCCAACGACACCGTCGGCGAGTCGCCCAGGGCCAGGGCGTTCCCGATGGCGACGACCGGCTCGCCGACCTCCACCTCGGCACTGTCCCCGAGCGGGATCGGTTGGAGGGCTCCAGCGTCGTCGACCTCCAGCAGTGCCAGGTCCCGGCTGGGAGACTGGCCCACGAGACGGGCGCTGAGTTCCTCCCCGGCCACGGTCGTGATCGCGAGTTGATCCGCGCCGCGGACCACGTGGAAGTTGGTGACGATGTGGCCCTGGTCGTCGATCACGAAACCGGTCCCGGCACCGGCCGGCACATCCTGACCGAGGACCTGCCCCAGCTCGGCGGGGCGCTGCGCGATGGCGACGACGCCGGGTTGGACCGCGGAGACGAGGTCCGAGACATCCGGCAGGACACTGCCGGGGGTGCGTGGCCCGGCGTCAGGGGACGGCTGCTCGTCACCCGGCGCCGGTGACGCGCCGACCTGCCCCGTCGCGTCCGGCGGTGCCTGGGTCGACGGCGAGCACGCGGTCGCCACGGCCGCAAGGATCGCGAGCAGGCCCCGGAGAATACTGCCCATGGCACACACCATCCCCGCTGCGGCCCCGACCCGCCGTGTGGGCATGCCGACGAAGGTGTGGGACGCCGTCCTGCCGCACGTGCCGGCGTCAGCCAGCATGAACCCGACAGGAGGTCGCGGACCGTGTCAGAGACGGGCCTGCAGGACTACCTCGACAAGCGAGACCTCGATGTCTCGCCCGAACCGACGGGTGGATCTGCGACCGCAGGAGACGAGCCCCGGTTCGTGATCCAGAAACACGATGCGACCAGCCTGCACTACGACCTGCGGCTGGAGGTCGACGGCGTCCTCAAGTCGTGGGCCGTCCCGAAGGGCCCGTCGACCGATCCCCGCGACAAGCGCCTGGCGATGCCCACCGAGGACCATCCGATCGACTACGTCGATTTCGAAGGGGTCATCCCCGAAGACCAGTACGGCGGCGGGAGCGTGATCGTGTGGGATGCCGGCACGTACACCAACGTCACCGTCGACGACAACGGGGACGCCAAGCCGATGGCGGCCGCGATCACCGACGGGCACGTCAGCGTCTGGCTGAAGGGCGTGAAGCTGCAGGGCGGGTACGCCCTGACCCGAACCAGCATGGGTGACGACGACCGCGAGAAGTGGCTGCTGGTCAAGGTGGGCGACGCCGGCGCGGACGCGCGTCGCAAGCCCACCAGCACACAGCCCGAGTCGGTCCTGACGGGGCGGACCATCGAGGAGGTCGCTGCGCAGCCGGGCGGCCAGGTGTGAGCGACCCGTTCGACCTCCTCGACGACGAGTTGCGTGCCCGCCTCCGTGAGGAGCCGGAGCCGCGGTGGCGCGAGCCGATGAAGGCCACGCTCACCGACGAGCGTTTCTCCGATCCCGACTGGGTCTTCGAGCCCAAGCTCGACGGGGTCCGCGCCATCGCGGTGCGCGACGGTGAAGACGTCCAGCTGCTGTCACGCAACCGCAAGACGATGAACGCCAGCTACCCGGAGCTGGTCGACGCGATCGGCGGCTTGGACCGCGACCGGTTCGTGGTCGACGGCGAGATCGTGGCGTTCGAGGGCGCCCGGACCAGCTTCGAGCGTCTGCAGGGCCGCATGAACCTGCAGGACCCCGGGCGGGCGCGCCGCACCGGCATCCCCGTCTACGTGTACCTGTTCGACCTGCTGCACCTCGACGGGTACGCAACCACCCAATTGCCGCTGCGGACGCGGAAGACCATGCTCAAGCAGGCGTGGCGGTTCGACGACCCGGTCCGCTTCGGGACGCACCGCAACGAGCACGGCAAGCGGTACTTCGACGAGGCTTGTCGTCAGGGCTGGGAGGGCCTGATCGCCAAGCGGGCGGACAGCCTGTACAGGCCGGGGACGCGCTCCCGGGACTGGCTGAAGCTCAAGTGCGTCGAGCGCCAGGAGCTGGTCATCGGCGGGTTCACCGACCCGCGGGGCAGCCGCACCGGGTTCGGGGCGTTGCTGGTCGGCTACTACGACGACGGGCGGCTGCGGTACGCCGGCAAGGTCGGCACCGGCTACGACGAGGCAACCCTCGTCCAGATGCGCGACACGATGGACCGCCTCGAGCGTGACGCCTCCCCGTTCGACGACGACGTCGCCGAGAAGGGCGCGCACTTCGTGCGTCCCGAGCTCGTGTGCGAGGTCGTCTTCACGGAGTGGACCGAGGACGGCAAGCTCCGCCATCCGCGCTTCCTGGGCTTGCGTGACGATGCGGACCCCTGTGACGTGGTGCGCGAACGGCCGACCAGGTGAAGGCTGGCCGCCACCGCATCGGCGACCACGTGGTCGAGGTCACCCATCCTGACCGGGTCCTGTTCCCCGACGCCGGCATCACCAAGGGCGAGGTGGTCGACTACTACCGCCGCGTCGCCGAGGTGATGCTCCCGCACCTGCGTGGCCGTCCGCTGATGCTGCAACGTTTCCCCCGGGGCATCGACGCCAGCGGGTTCTACATGAAGGACGTCCCCGACCACTTCCCCGACTGGGTCCACACCGCTGCGATCCCCCGCCGGGAACGTGGCGGGACCATCGAGCAGGCGTTCCTGTGCGATCAGCCGGCCGCGCTGGTGTACCTGGCCAATCAGGGGACGCTCACCTTCCACGTGTGGCCGACCCGCGCCGACCGCCTCGACACGCCAGACCTGATGGTGTTCGACCTCGACCCTCCCGACGGGGACGTCACGTCCCTGCGTGACGCGGCGCGGTCACTGCGGGATGTCCTCCAGGAGCTGTCGCTGGTCCCGTTCCTGCAGACGTCAGGATCGAAGGGCTACCACGTGGTCGTCCCGCTGGACGGCACGACGGACCTCGACGCCGTCCGAGACGTCGCTCGGGGGGTTGCCGAGTACGTGGCCGGCCACGACCCCGACCGGCTCACAACCGCGCAGCGCAAGTCGAAGCGGGGCGATCGGATCTTCATCGACACCAATCGCAACGCCTACGCGCAGACGTTCGCCGCCCCGTACGCGATCCGCGCCCGACCCGGCGCCCCGGTGGCGACACCGATCGACTGGCATGAGCTCGGCCGTGCCGAACCGACCTCGTACACGGTGGGCAACCTTTTCCGCCGGCTCGGTCAGAAGCACGACCCGTGGGCCGACCTTCACGAACACGCCACGGGCCTCGACAACGCCCGGGGGCGTCTGGCGGAACTGGTAGAGGCGGCGGCGCGGTGACCCGACGCCACGATCACGACGCCGGCGGGGATCGCGACGTCCTCGAGCACAAGGCGGAGCTGCGCGAACGGATGTGGGCGGCGCTGCAGGAAGCCGGCGCGGATCGTTTCCCCGGCGCCGAAGGCCGGATCCCCAACTTCACCGGTGCAGAGCAGGCTGCGGAGCGCCTCCGCGGATCGGACATCTGGCAGGGGGCGTCCACGGTGAAGGCCAACCCGGATTCTCCGCAGTGGCCGGTCCGCCAGCGGGCGCTGGAGGACGGCAAGACCGTGTTCATGGCGGTGCCGCGGCTCGCCGACGAGCGCCCGTTCCTCCGCCTCGACCCTGATCAGCTCGACGACAGCCCGCGTCAGGCAGCGTCGATAAAAGGATCGTCGCGCAACGGCGAGCCGGTCGACGTCGACGACCTCGAACCCGTCGACCTGGTCGTCACGGGTTGCGTTGCGGTCGGGGCCGACGGGGCGCGCCTGGGCAAGGGCGGCGGCTTCAGCGACCTGGAGTTCGCCGTCGCGCGCGAGGCCGGCCTCATCGGCGAAGACACCCTGGTCGTCACGACGGTGCACGAGGTGCAGGTCGTCGAAGCCGGCACGATCCCGATGACGGCCCACGACGTCCCGGTGGACCTGGTGATCACGCCCGACCGGGTCCTCGACTGCCGCCCCGGCCCGTTCGCGCGGCCGGACGGCGTGCGGTGGGACGAGTTGACCGACGACAAGGTCGCGGCGATCCCGGTGCTGCAGCGCCTGGGCCACGGCCGTTGAACGGAGCAGGCCACCTGGTTCACCAGCGCTGCCAGGCACCACCCTCCAGCGGCATCGCCGGGCCAACCCCATGGGCGACGGCGACGACGATCGCGGCGGACATGACCAGGCGCGGCCCGGGGCGGTTGAAGTAGGCCGACCCGTCGGCGAAGGCCACCCGGCCGCTGCGCACCGCGGACAGGTCCTCCCAGCCGTCCAGCGCCGCGACGATGTGGCGGTCACCCACGGCCCGGTCGAGGTCGAAGCCGCACGGCGCGATGACGATCACGTCGGGGTCGCACCCACGCAGTACCTCCGGGGTGACGGTGGGGGAGTGACCGCCGGGGACGCCCAGGACGGGTTCGGCTCCGGCGATCTCCACCAGCTCCGGCGCCCAGTTGCCGCCGGCCATCACGGGATCGGTCCACTCCAGCAGCGCCAACCGCGGCCGTCGCCGGCCGGCCACGGTGGCGGCCAGGTCGTCCAGCTCGGCGTGCATCCTGTCCACGAGCGCTTCGCCGGCTGCGCGATCGTCGAGGGCGTCGGCGATGCGAACGACGTCGGCGAACACCTGCTGCAAGGTCATCGGCGAGGACGTGACCACGTCCACGTCGCGGTCGAGGTAGGCGCGCGCGGCGCGCACCACCTCTTCGGCGGCGACGGCGCAGACGCGGCACATGTCCTGGGTGATGATCAGGTCGGGGTCGGCGGCTGCGAGCGCATCCGGGTCCACCTGGTAGATCGACAGCACCCGCGCGAGCAGGTCGACCACACCGCGGTGGATCTGGCGTGAAGAGCCCACCGGCTCCCTCCGCGGCCGGCTGACCACGGGCAGGTCGACGACGTGCGGCGGGAAATCGCACTCGTGGCTCCGCCCCACCAGCTCCGCCCCGTGGCCGAGGGCAGCCACGATCTCGGTCGCGGACGGAAGCAGGGAGACGATCCGGCGTCCCACGGTCTGCTCACCTCGTCGCGCCCCTGTGCCGAGGATCCTAGCGGCCGGCCGCCGCCCGGCCGCCGGTACGCTCCAGACCGAGGAGGACATCGTGGGCGCCGCGCACAACGGGATGGAGCCGCTGGTGCTACGTCCTGCTCGGACCACTGCGGCGTGGTGGAGCCTGCTGGGCCTCGCTCTGGTCGCGGCCGGTGTCGTGCTCGTGGCTGATTCCCGCGGCCATCCGCTGGCCTGGGCGGGTCTGGCCGTGTTCGTCCCCGTGGCGGCGTTCTTCGTCGCCCAGCTGCTTCCCGGCATGGCGTGGGTGCACCTCGACGGTGAAGGGATCTACGCGCGGGTGCTGTGGTGGCGGACTGCGGTGACGTGGGATCACGTCCACGTGGCGCGTGTGCGACGTGTCGCCGGCGATCCGGTCCTGGTCCTCGACGTCCGAGAACCGGGAGCCGACGGGGCCGAGCACCGCCGCAGCACCGCGATCATGCTCCCCGTCGGCTGTGACGTCACGGCGTTGCACCATCTGCTGGCGCGGCGACTCGGTCGCGGTGGCCGGCTCACGGCTCCCCGCACGCTCCGTCCGCTGGACCTGTAGCCGCTACCGTCGGGCGGCGGCTCCGCGCGTGCACCCGGCCGGGGAGCGACCGATCGCCGTTGACGTCACGGTGGGCCTGAACGCGGTGATCATCACGGTCACCGCCGGGGTCCCGCGGGTGCTGACCGTCGCGCGACCGCCGGTCGGCGCGCTCGCTGACAGCGAGGAGCCGCTCGACGCGCTGCCCTTCGGGCCACTCGATCCCGAACGCGACCGCACTCTCGAGCTGGGGTTGCGGCGGTGGGTGTGGGAGCAGACGGGGATGGAGCTGGGCTACGTCGAGCAGCTGTACACGTTCGGCGACCGCGACCGCTGGCCCGCCGCGGACGCGCGCGTGCTGTCCGTCGCGTACCTGGCGCTGGTCCACGAGAGCCCACCGGTGGCCGCGGTCGAGGCCTGCTGGCATGACCTGTACACGTACCTGCCATGGGAGGACTGGCGCGGACAACGCCCGGAGACCATCGACCGTCACGTCGTCCCGGCTCTGGAGGCGTGGGTCGGAGCATCGGCGGACGCGACGGTGGCAGGCGGGCGACGGGAACGGGCGGCGATCACGTTCGGGCTGTGGGGCGCACCGTGGGACCGCGAGCGTGTGCTCGAGCGCTACGAACTCCTCTACGAGTTGGGGCTGGTGCCCGAGGCGGCGCGCGACGGTGGTGGAGGGCTGCACACGGGAGCGCAGGGCGGCCGCCAGGACGCGGCCTGGGGTCGCCCGATGGCTCTGGATCACCGGCGGATCGCCGCGACGGCCCTGGGCCGCCTCCGCGGCAAGTTGCGCTACCGACCCGTGGTGTTCGAGCTGCTACCGGAGACGTTCACCCTGCTGCAGTTGCAGCAGGTGGTCGAGGCTCTCTCGGGCGTGGAGCTGCACAAGCAGAACTTCCGCCGGCTGTTGGAGCGAGGCCGGCTGGTGGAGGGCACCGGCCGCCACGAGAGCCGTCGACGGGGCCGCCCCGCGGAGGTGTTCCGCTTCCGCCGGGAGGTGCTGCGCGAGCGGCCTGCTCCCGGAGTGGGCGTCCCCGGCGGGCGCTGACGGCTCGACCGGGCGGCGACCCTGCGGCGAATGAGCCGCCCCGCGCGGCCGGCCGTGCGCTGTTGACCGCCGGTGGAGGCGCGGTTAACCTCGGCCCTCTTTATACTCACGTCGAGCATAAGGTGTGCGGATGCCGGCCCGCTCCCGTCCCGTCCGCGCACCTGCCGAGCAGCCAGCCACCGGCCCCGCCCCGGCGCCGGGGCGGCTGGAGGCCATCCCCGCGATCGAGTGGGCCGCCCACCAGCCGCTGATCGCCGCGATCGACGACCTCAAGCGGCGGCGCAACGCGGTGATCCTCGCACACAACTACCAGACGCCGGAGATCTTCCACGGCGTGGCGGACATCACCGGCGACTCACTCGCGCTGGCCCGCCGCGCCGCGGACACCGACGCCGACGTGATCGTGCTCGCCGGCGTCCACTTCATGGCGGAGACCGCCAAGCTGCTCAATCCCGACCGGACCGTGCTCATCCCCGACCTCGAGGCCGGCTGTTCGTTGGCAGCATCGATCACGGCCGCCGACGTCCGCCTGCTCCGCCAGCGCCACCCCGGCGTGCCGGTGGTGTGCTACGTCAACACCTCCGCGGAGGTGAAGGCTGAGTCGGACGTGTGCTGCACGTCCGCGAACGCGGTCGAGGTGGTCGAGTCCTTCGGCGTGGACCGGGTGATCATGCTCCCCGACGAGTACCTCGCCCGCCACGTCTCCACCCAGACCGCCGTCGAGGTGATCCTGTGGCGGGGCCACTGCGAGGTGCACGAGCGCTTCACCGCAGCCGACCTGGGCCTCTACCGCCAGCAGGTGCCCGACGTCGAGATCGTCGCGCACCCCGAGTGCCCGCCCGACGTGCTCGCCGAGGCGGATTTCGTGGGCTCGACATCGGGGATGATCCGCTACGTGGGCGAGCGCCGGCCCCGGCGGGTCGTGCTGCTCACCGAGTGCTCGATGAGCGACAACGTCGCCGTCGCCTACCCCGACGTCGAGTTCCTGCGGCCGTGCAATCTCTGCCCGCACATGAAGCGGATCACGCTCACGAAGATCCTGCGCTGCATGGAGCGCCTCGAGCACCGCGTCGAGATCCCGCCTGCGATCGCCGCGCGGGCGCGGCAGGCGGTCCAGCGGATGCTGGCGATCGGGCGAGGGGCGTCGGGGTGACCGCACCGCCGCAGGGACGGTTGCGCGCGCATTGAACGCGGTGCCGGCGCACCTGGCAGCTCCTCCGGCGTTCCTCTACGAGCCGGTGGTCCGCCGGGCCCTGCTGGAGGATCTCGGGGGCGCCGGCGACCTCACCACCGACGCGATCGTCCCGCCCACCCTGCAGGCAACCGGGGTCGTGGCTGCCCGCAGGCCCGGCCGGGTCGCCGCTGTCATGCTCGCCGCGACCGCGTTCACCCTCATCGACGGGAGGGTCCGCGTCCGTCCGGCGGTCGAGGACGGGACCGACGTGGCCGCAGGCGACGCCCTCGCGGTCGTCGAAGGCCCCGCCCCGGCGCTGCTGTCGGCGGAACGCACCGCCCTCAACCTCCTGAGCCACCTCTGTGGCATCGCGACCGCGACCAGGGACGTGGTCGCGGCGGTGGCCGCCACCGGCGCCCGCGTGGTCCCCACCCGCAAGACGACGCCCGGACTGCGCGCACTCGAGCGCTACGCCGTCCGCGCCGGCGGGGGGACCGACCACCGCTTCGGACTCGACGACGCGGTGCTGGTCAAGGACAACCACCTGATCGTGGCGGGCAGCATCGCCGAGGCGGTGCACCGGGTCCGCCGCCGGGTCGGTCACCTGGTGAAGATCGAGGTCGAGATCGACCGGCTCGACCACCTCGACGAGGTCCTCGCGGCGGGCGTCGACGCGGTCCTGCTCGACAACCTGCCGCTGGACCTCGTGCGGGAGGCGGTCCTGGCGGTCGAGGGGCGCGTCCTGCTCGAGGCGTCCGGTCGCATCACCCTCGAGACGGCACCGGCCGTGGCCGCCACCGGCGTCGACCTGTTGTCCGTCGGGTGGCTGACCCACAGCGCCCAGGCACTGGACATCGGCTTCGACCTGCACGCGGTCGGCTCGTCCTGAAGGCGCGCGGCTCCGGCCGCGCCGCCCACCTTTCCGGCCTCGACCGAGGGTGAGCACAACCGCGGTTCCCGCCCGGTTCTGAGGCTGCTGGGTGTCCTGTTCAGCGTCGTGGCGGCACGAGTTCAGCGTCGTGGCGGCACGAGCCGAACCGTGTTCAGTCCTCCGGCTGGTAGCGGTGGAAGAACTCCTCGGTCCGCTGCGAACCGTCCGGGTAGGTGATCGTCCGTCTCACCGTCACGTCGAACCCGTTGCGGGCCGCGCCCTCAACCACGTTGTACGGCCCGATCGTCTCGCTGTCCACGTCCGCCCACTGGGTGCTGAAGAACTCCACCGTGATGGACGTGCCGGTGTACGCGGTGCGCACCAGGATGCCGTAGGGGGAGTCGTTGGTGACGGCCACGTCGATCAACCCGTAGTAGATCGTCGACTCGTGACCCATCGGGTACCGCGAGATGTAGTAGCTGTGCGGCTGGAACTCGTCGATCTGGATCCCCGAGAAGTACGCCGCGTTGAAGAACGTGGTGGTGAACTGGCTGACCCCGCCCCCGACCTCCTCCTCGAACTCCCCTTCGACGATGACCGGCGCCCCCACGAAGCCGCGGGCCCGCGTCCGGCGACCCACGTGACCGTTGAGGGAGAAGGTCTCGCCCGGCTCGATGATCGCCCCGTCGACGATGTCGGCCATCCGGTGGATGTTGGTGACCCGCGGCTCGCAGCAGTCGTGTCGGGTCGTGAAGGTCGAGATGCGCTCGCGGATGCCGAGCTCCTCGGCTTCCTCTCGGGTGCGGTCGGGTTCGACCGTGCGCCCGCGTAGCTCGCCTGTGCGGTTCCCCGTCCGGGTCGCGATCTCTACCAGCGCATCGGCGGTCGTCTGGGAGTCGAGCGCGAAGCCCACCGTCCCGCCGCGGATGCGGACCTGATCGCCGACGACCTCGAAGCGGGCCTCGACCGGTTCCACCTCGATCTGGCCGAGGCGGTCCGAGCCGATCACCTCACGGAGGCGGTCACCGCCGGCCGCGATCTGCAGACGCTGGCCCGGGGGCGCGTCCTCGTGGGTGCGCACCTCGAGGATCGCGGCGATCTCGCCGGGAGCGAGCTCGAGATCGGCGCCACCGCCCGGGTTGGTCAGTCGCACCGGTCCGGTGACCGCCCGCCTCGCTGGCGGGAGCACCGCCTGGACGTCCTCGCTGGTGACCGACGGTCGCAGCGTGCGGTGCTCGATCCGCACCGTGACCTCGCCCGCCTCGGCCAGGACCGGTTCGATCGCGGCGGCGACGTCCGAGGCGGCCACCTCGACCCCGTCGGTGGGCTCGCGGACGCGCACACCCGCGGTCTGGGGGTGCTCCCCGACCTCGAACGCGACGCGGGCGGCGCGGGGCTGACGTGACAGGTGATCGGCCGTCCGCGCCGACCAGCGTCGCAGCATCTCCTCGTCGACGTCGTGACGGAGCTCGACGTCGACGCTGCGACCCAGTCGGCTGGCGACGTGGTCCACGAGCGCTCGCCACAGGCCGCGCCGACCGCGTCCCCAAGCAGCCTCCGTGGTCGACGCCACGTCGATCGTCAGCCCGGCGGCGTCACGCCGGGCGCGGGTGTCGCGTCCGTCGCTCGTGACGGTGATCGTGGCGCCCAGGCGCTCGGCGGCGAGATCCGCCACGACCGTGCGCAGCTGTTGGCGTGGCAGCCCGGCGACGGGTTGGCCGGCGACCGTCACGCCGCTCAGGACCCCCGGCGTCGCTCGCCGCAGGACCGCCACGGCTCCCGCAGCGGCCAGATTGACGACGATCAGGATGGCGATGACCACGGCCGCCCAGACGCGCCAACGGGCGGTGCGGCGATCATCGCGGGGCGGCATCGCGCCCGACCGTAGGCGGCCAACCGTCGCGTCGGGCGGGCGACAGGGCAGCCAGCGACGGGTCAACGACGCCGGCTGGTGTCCGCTTCGGGTCGCACCCGGTTGGCGGGCGCTGACGGGCCGCGCCGGTACTGTGCCACGAGACGAACTCGGAGGCGTCCGTGGTCGATCTTCCCGAAGGGCTGTCCTACGACGATGTGCTGTTGCTGCCACAGGCATCGACGGTGCTGCCCCGCGACGTGGACACCTCAGCTGTGCTGCACCACCGGGTCCAGCTGCGCCTGCCGCTGCTGTCGGCTGCCATGGACCGCGTCACCGAGGACCGCATGGCGATCGCGATGGCGCGCAACGGCGGGTTGGGCGTGATCCACAAGAACGCCTCGGTCGAGGTGCAGGCGGCGATGGTCGAGCAGGTCAAGCGCTCGGAGTCGGGGTTCATCTCCGAACCGTTGACGTTGCGGCCCAACGAGTCTGTGGACCGCGCCCACGAACTCATGGCGCGGTACCGCGTGAGCGGCTTCCCGGTGGTCGACGACGACGGTGACCTGCTCGGGATCGTCACCAACCGCGACCTGCGGGCCGGCATCTCCGACGACGATCCGGTCTCGCAGCACATGACCGCGGACGCTTTGATCACGGCGCCCGCGGGGACCACCCTCGAGCAGGCCCGCGATCTGATGCAGCACCACCGCGTCGAGAAGCTCCCGATCGTCGACGGTCGGCGGCTCGTGGGGATGTTCACCTTCAAGGACGTCGAGAAGGTCCGCACGTTCCCCAACGCCGCCAAGGACCCGCGCGGCCGGTTGCTGGCCGCCGCTGCCGTCGGGGTGGGGCCGGACTCGATGGAACGTGCGGCGGCGCTTGTCGAGGCGGGCGTGGACCTGCTGGCGGTCGACTCCGCACACGGCCACGCCGCCGGGGTGCTGGAGTTCGCCGCCAAGCTCAAGGACCGCTACCCCGACGTCGCGATGATGGTCGGCAACGTCGCCACCCCCGACGGCGTGCGCGCCTGCGTCGATCACGGTGCGGATGTCGTGAAGGTCGGCGTGGGGCCCGGCTCGATCTGTACGACCCGCGTGGTGACCGGGGTCGGCGCCCCGCAGTTCACCGCCGTGCTGACCTGTGCGGAGACCGCGGCCGAGCTCAGCGTCGCCACCGTCGCGGACGGGGGGATCCGCTACTCAGGCGATCTCGTGAAAGCCTTCGGCGCCGGCGCGACCGCCGTCATGGTCGGGAACCTGTTGGCCGGGACCGACGAGTCACCGGGCGACCTCGTCCTCGTGGGCGGCCGTCGGTACAAGGAGTACCGGGGGATGGGGTCGGTCGATGCGATGCGCGCGGGTTCGGCCGACCGCTACTTCCAGGGTGAGCGCCAGACCCAACCGTCGAAGCTCGTCCCCGAGGGCGTCTCGGGTCTGTTGCCGTACCGCGGCACCGTTGCGGAGGTCGTCGCACAGCTCGAGGGCGGGCTGCGGTCGGGGATGGGCTACGTCGGCGCCAAGGACCTGGCGTCTCTGGCGACCCGCGCGCGGTTCGTGCGCCAGACCGCCGCCGGTGCCCGCGAGTCCCACGTCCACGACGTCGACATCGTCCACGAGGCCCCCAACTACCAGGTGCCGGGCCGCAACTGAGTCCCGCCAGTGCGTCAGCGTGATCACACGGTGCAGCGCAGCTCGTAGGGATCGACCAGCGGGGGCACCGACACCGGCCGTGGCGCCGGCGGCAGCGTGATCCGCTCGCAGCCGTCCAGGTGGGCGACGATCGACACGGCGAGTTCGTCCTGCAGCTCCAGGACCCGCCAACGGCCGGCTCCGGCGAGGTCGTTGGCGAGGACGGCGAAGTGGTAGGCACGGTCGTCGGATCCGCGGATGCGGCCGACCAGCCCGCGCACGTCCTCGAGCGTTCCGGTCTTCCCGCGCAGCCGCCCCGTCGCGATCGTGCCGCCCAGTCGCTGCTTCAACGTGCCGGTGACGCCGGCAACCGCGAGGAGATCGCGCCAAGCAGGACCGACCGGTGAGCCGTGCAGCGCCAGGTCGAGGCGTGCCAGGAACCCGGCGCTGACCCGGTTCGTCCGCGACAGGCCGGAACCGTCGGCCAGCCGGACCCCGGTCCAGTCCAGTCCGAGATTCTCCAGTGCACCACGCACCGCCGCTTCGGCGCCCGCCCAGGTCCCATCCCCCGTCGTGCGCGCCCCGATCGTGCGGAAGATCGCGTCGGCGAAGTGGTTGTCGCTGTCGCGCAGTGTGTGGCGGAGCAGCTCCAGGAGCGGCGGGCTCGACACGTGGCCGACGTCGATGGGGGCCGGTGGGGGGCTGAACGACGAGCGTGTGGCACCGCTGATCGTCACACCACGTTCGGTGAGCAGATCCGCCAAGGCCCGGGCCGCCTCGGCGGCCGGGTCGGAGGTGGGTTCGATCAGCACCCGCCCGCGGTCTTCGACCTTGAGGCCACCGTCGACGGTCAGGCCGGAGACCGGTCGGGCGTCGTGGTCGTCGAGGTAGCGCGCCGGCCAACCCTCGGCCAGCGGTTGGTCGGCGAAAACGCGGGGGTCGGCCACCACGTCGCCGGTGACGTGACGGATTCCGGCCGCAACCACTCGGTCGGCCAGCGCCTCCAGGGGCGTGCGTGGTCGGGTGGGGTAGACCTGGGCGCCGTACAGCGGTGTGGTCAGGGCCGGATCGCCGCTCCCGACCACGACCAGATCGCCGTCGAGTGCCCCATCGGGGCGGACGGGGGCGGTGGCGCGGACGGGCGTCACGTACTGGTACTGGGGACCCAGCGTGGCGAGCGCCGCGGCGGCCGTGACGACCTTCAGCGTGGATGCGGGTAGCAACAGCTGGTCTCCGCGGTGGTCGTAGACCGTGCGACCGTGCTCGTTCAAGATCGTGACAGCCATCTGGTGGCCGGCCAGCTCCTCGGTGCGGTGCACGAGCGCGGTGACCCGCGACCGCAGAACCGGATCGAAGTTGCGCTGCGGGATGGGTTCGACGCGGAGCGGCGGCGCGGCAACGGCCGCGGTGCCGACCCCGCTTGACGATGGGGTCGGGGTGCTGACCGCGGCAGGAGCCGGGGCCGTGCAGGAAACCGCCGCCAACGCAGCAGCAGCGACGCCTGTGCGGACGGAGACGCGGTCGATCACAGGCACGGTCCCGTGCTCACCGCCTGAGCGCCAGCTGGAAGCACCGCGCGCAGTTCCTGATCGGTGAGTGCGTAGGCGGTCTGCGGTCGGTCGGGCGCGATCGCGAACGCCACCGCGACGACCGCTCCGTCGGAGCGCACCACCGCTGCGCCGGAGTCGCCTTGGCTCAGGTCCGCCGACAGGACGTACACCTGTCGCCGCACCTGGCTCTGGCCGTAGATGTCGCGACCGACGGCGGTCAGCTGCTGGCGGATCGCCATCGGGGCGATGCGCAGCTGGTCCTGGCCGAGGGGGTAGCCGAACACTGCTCCTTCGGCACCGGGTTCGCCATCGGAGACGGGGAGGGAAGGGCGCCCCAGCCCGGGCACGCGGAGCACCGCCAGGTCGCGGTCGCTGTCGAAGGTCACCACGGTCGCCGGCAGCCGGGCCCCGTCGTTGCGCAGGACCTGGACCGTCTCGGCGCCGGCGACCACGTGCGCGTTGGTGACCACCGTGTCACCGGCGGCGACGAAACCGCTGCCCTCCTGCAAGCGTCGGCAGGCCTGCACCTCGACGGCGACAGCCGACTGCGCCACCTGCTGCTGCACAGCGGCCGGCATCGGGATCGCGCCGGGCGGCGGGCCGACGTCGGGTGCGGGGCGCAACCCACTGAAGACCTCGGGGAACGGCGTCTTCCCGACCAGCTTCCGCAGCGCCCGGACGTGATCGGGCGGGGGTGGCGTCACCTCGTCGAGGGCGGTGAGCAACGTCGAGGTGCGGGTGAGCTGTGCGAGCGCGCCTGGGAAGTCGGCGAAGGCTGGGGTCAGAAGCCACAGCAGCGCCCCGACGCCGACGATCCCGGCGATGGCGCCCGCACCCCGGTCGACCTGGCGGGCGGGGCCGTGCGGCACCCACCGCAGTAACCCGGCGCCGATCGTGTACCCGATCGCCTGCCCGAGCATGGCTGCGCCCAGCACCACCCCGATGGCGACCAGGAGGGACGTCAAGGGGTCGGTCCCACCGAACGCCGAGACCGCCGGGGTGACCAGGAGCGTGCCGATGACCAGCCCGCCCAGCGCCCCACCCCAGGACCCGACCCGCAGTAGGAAGCCCATCTGGAACCCGCCGCCTGCAGCCATCAGCGCCACCACGGCGATCAGCACGTCGAGGACGTTCACCCGGTCGCTCGGCCCCTGTCGCGACAGCGAGGTGCGATCCTAACCTCGACCCGGACGAACCCAGGAGGAGCGGTTTGACGGAGCTGGGCCCCATCGCCGACGAGGTGGCGGCCACCCTCTCGCGGCTCGAGGAGCGCGAGGCGGTCCGACGCGTCTGGGAACGCGACCACACCCTGTGGCAGGACGATCCCGTGGAGGTCGCCGACCGGCTGGGCTGGCTCGACACTCCCCGCGAGATGCGCCACGGTTTCGATCGGCTCGCCGCCTTCGCGACACAGGTCTGCGAGGACGGCATCACCGACGTGGTCCTGAGCGGGATGGGCGGCTCCAGCCTCTTCCCTGAGGTGGTGGCGCGGACCTTCCCCGCCGTCGACGGCTACCCCCGGCTCCACGTCCTGGACTCCACCGACCCGGCGGCGGTCCGCCGCGCCGGCGAGGTCGCGCCGATCGAGCAGATCCTGTTCGTCGTGTCGTCCAAGTCCGGGACCACCACCGAGACCCGCAGCCACCTGGCGTACTTCTGGGAGGCCACCGGTCAGCGCGGTGACCAGTTCGTGGCCATCACCGACCCGGGGACGGAACTGGCTGACCTGGCCCGCGACCAGGGTTTCCGCCGGGTGTTCGAGAACCGCCCGGATATCGGCGGTCGTTTCTCGGCGCTGTCGTACTTCGGCCTCGTCCCTGCCGCGCTGGCGGGGGTGGACGTCGAGGAGCTCCTCGACCGTGCCATCGAGGCCAGCGACGCCTGCGGACCGCATGTTCCGGCGAGCGAGAACCCCGGCGCATGGCTCGGCGCGGTGCTGGGCACGGCCGCTCGTGCGGGGCGCGACAAGCTGACGCTCCTGCTGCCAGAGGACCTGTCGGCGTTCGCCGACTGGGTGGAGCAGCTGATCGCGGAATCGACCGGGAAGTACGACACAGGGATCGTGCCGGTGGTCGGCGAGCCGTTCGGTCGTCCCGAGGTGTACGGCGACGACCGGATGTTCGTTGCTGACGCCGCCGCAGCGGCGAGCGAGGAACTGGCCGCAGCGAACCAGCCCGTCGTGGACTTCAACGCGACCCAACCGTTGGACCTGGGAGCCGAAGCGTTCCGGTGGGAGCTGGCCACGTCCTTGGCCGGCACGGTGCTGGGCATCAACCCCTTCGACCAGCCCGACGTCGACGCCGCCAAGCGTGCCGCGGCCGAGGCGCTTGACTCGGAGCCGGCTGAGCGGCCCGAGGAGCCCCTGGAGCCGCTCCTGGAGGAGGTCCGTCCCGGCGACTACCTGGCGATCCTGGCCTACGTCGACCCGGCCTCACCGCTGGTGGATCAGCTGCAGAAGGTGCGTGTGGCGCTGCGAGACCGCCTGCGTGTGGCGACCAGCCTCGGGATCGGACCGCGGTACCTGCACTCGACCGGGCAGCTGCACAAGGGTGGCCCGTCCAGCGGGGTCTTCGTCCAGGTGGTGGCCGAACCCGACGACGACATCCCCGTGCCGGGTGAGTCGTACACGTTCGGCACGTTGCTGCGTGCGCAGGCGGCCGGCGACCTCGATGTCTTGAACAAACGTGGTCGGCGGGCGCGGCGGGTCGCGCTCGACGAGCTCCTCGACGTCGACACCTGACCGGCGGTCCGCCCGTTGCGACGTCCCCGGCGATCCACACGCGACGGTGGGCGCGGACGGTTTCGAACCGCCGACCTCTCGGGTGTAAACCGAGCGCTCTCCCAGACTGAGCTACGCGCCCAGTCGATGATGGTACGGCCGCGCTCGCTTGGAGGCAGGATGACTGACACCGTCGGAGACTGGGTGGACCTCGTCCACACCCGTTACCCGCCGGAACACGCCACCGACTGGGATCAGGTCGGTCTGCAGGTCGGCGACCGCAGCTGGCCGGTGAACCGGGTCCTGATCACTCTCGACGTGACCTCGGCCGTGGTGGCGGAGGCGGCAGCTGGCCCGCCGACGCTGGTGGTGGCCCATCACCCGTTGCTGTTCCGCCCGCTGCGGCGCCTCACTGCCGACACCGCCAGCGGCCGTGTGGCGCTGGCGGCAGCGCGCGCCGCTGTCGCGGTGCTGGCAGCCCACACCAACCTCGACGTCGCCCAGGACGGGGCGGGGACGTCCGATCCCGTCATGCGGTGTCTCGACATCGTCGACCCCGATCCGCTCACGCACCAGCCGGCAGCCGGCGGCGAGATGAAGCTCGTCACGTTCGTCCCACCGGAGCACGTCGGTCGGGTCCTTGATGCACTGGCCGCGGTGGGCGCCGGGGTCATCGGCGACTACGAGCGCTGCTCGTTTCGTGTGCGGGGCACCGGCACCTTCCGGCCCCGCACGGGCGCCGACCCGCACGTCGGCACGGTCGGGCGGGACAACCAGGTGGTCGAGGACCGGCTCGAGATCGTCGTCCCGGCGGAGCGCATCGCCCCGGCCGTGGCCGCCCTGCTGCGCACGCACCCCTACGAGGAGGTCGCCTACGACCTGTACCCGCTCGCCCGCGGAGATCGCGCGTCGTTCGGTCGGGTCGGCGACCTGCCACGTCCGGGTGCGTTGCGCGAGGTGGCGACCCGCATCCGTGACCGGCTACCGGCACCGCACCTGCGCTACGCCGGAGACCCGGACCGCACCATCCGGCGGGTCGCGGCTGTCGGCGGCTCCGGACAGGGCTTCGTCACCGAGGCGCTCCGCGCGGGAGCTGACGTCCTGGTCACCGGCGACCTGAAGCACCACGGCGTCCTCGACGCCCTCGAGTCCGGCCTGGCCATGATCGATGCCGGCCACCACGCCACCGAACACGCCGCGATCGAGCCCTGGCTGCAGCGCCTACAGGCCGACGCGCGCCGGCAGGGCCTGCGCGCCGACCTGGTAGCGTCCCGCACGTCGACGGTGCCCTGGGTGGGCGACGCAGCCGGGCCCTGACCTGACGCCCTGACCTGATCCACGGAAGCGACGCACGTGCCCGACGAGCCCGGCCCTCCCGCTGTGGAAGGGTTGCTCTGCCTCCAGGACGCCGAGATCACGATCCGGCAGCTCGAACGGCGGCTCGAGGACCTGCCCGAGCAGGCCGACCTCGACGTGGTCCGACAGGAGGCGGCTGCGCTCAAGGCGGAGCAGGACGCACACCGCCTCGACCGGGATCTGCTCGACTCCCAGATCCGCCGGCTCGAAAGTGAGTTGTCCGTCCTGCAGCAGCGGCGTGATGCGGAGCGGTCACGCCTGTACGGCGGGGGCATCGCCAACCCCCGCGAGCTCCAGGCGCTGCGCGCCGACCTCGACCACGTCACCGGCCGCATCGAGCAGCTCGAGGACGAGCTGCTGGACGTCATGGAGAGGCGCGAGGCGTTGACCGGCACGATCGACCAGCTCGAGGAACGTCGCCAGGCGCTCGCTCCGCGCGCGGAGGAACTGACCAAGGCCCGCGACGAGGCCGCCAAGGACGTCCTCGCGGAGCTGGCCGAGGCCAGGGTGCGACGCGACGCCGAGCGCGGTGCCGTGCCCGACGATCTCCTGCGCCGCTACGAGGCCTCCAGGTCCCGCCATGGTGAGGTCGGTGTGGGACGGCTGGAGGGGACCATGTGCAGCGCATGCCGACTGGAGCTCACCCCGCTGGAGATCAGCGAGCTGCGCAGCGGTCCACCGGTCGGGACGTGTCCGCAGTGCCAACGGCTGCTGGTCGCCATCGAGTGAGCGTTCAACGGCTGGATGTTGCCCGTCGGATGTCGCGCAGCTGTCCCTCCACCCAGGCGTACACATCGTTGTCGTGCACGCGGGCTGCCATGCGCTCGAGGCGTTCGCGGCGGTCGTCGGGGTCGAGCTCCAGCGCCTCTTCGATCCGTGCCGACAGGCCCTCAACGTCGAACGGGTTGCACGTCACGGCCTCCGGGAGGTCGTCCGCCGCGCCCGTGAACTCGCTGAGCACCAGCGCGCCGAACCCCTCGCCGGCCGCCTGGCACACCACGAACTCCTTCGCGATCAGGTTCATGCCGTCCTTCAACGGCGTGACCAGGGCCACGTTGGCCAGGCGGTAGTAGGCCACCAGCCGTTGTTGGGGCACGCCACGGTGCACGTAGTAGACGGGGATGTCGCCTCCGGGATCGGTGAACCGTCCGTTGATGCGACCGACCTCCTGTTCCACGTCGGCACGCAGCTGGCGGTACTCCTGCACGTTCTCGCGGCTGGGCACCGCGATCTGCACGAACGCGAGCTTCCCACGTAGGTCGTTGCGGCGCTCCAGCAGCAGCTCGATGGCCTTCAGGCGCGCGTGGATGCCCTTGGTGTAGTCGAGGCGGTCAACGCCCAGGACCACCGTCCGCCCCGCGAACTGCTCGCGGAGGCTGGCGAGTTCCCTCTGCGCGTCCTCGTTCGTGGCCATCGACGCGAACGCCGCCGCGTCGATCGAGACCGGGTGCCCCCCGGTCGACACCCGTCGCCCCTCGGGGAGGACCACCTCGTGGTTCTCGACCCCGATCTTGTGCGGAAGCAGGCGGTCGACCGCGCCGAGGAAGTTGTCGCGGAAGCGGTCGGTGTGGAACGCGACGAGGTCCGCACCGAGCAGCCCCTCGAGGATCTCCTCCCGCCACGGCAGCCGGGCGAACAGCTCCGGAGGCGGGAACGGGATGTGCAGGAAGAACCCGATCGGGTTGTCTGGACGCCGTTCGCGTAGGAGCCGCGGCAGCAACGTCAGGTGGTAGTCGTGCACCCACAACAGCGGCTCACGGTCACCGTCGAATCCAACCTGCTCCGAAGCCTCGGCGAAGATGTGGTTGACCTCCTGGTACGTCTCCCACAACCCGCGCTCGAACACCGGCTCCTTGACGAGGTCGTGGAACAGGGGCCACAGCGTGCGGTTGGCGAAGCCGTAGTAGTAGCCCTGCAGCTGCGCGTGCGACAGGCTGATCGGGATCAGCTCGATGTCCACGCCGTCCAAGTGGCGAGGCACGTCGTCGGCGCCGCCGTTCCACCCCATCCAGGCACCGTCCTGACTCTCCATGATCGGGAGCAGTGCGGTGACCAGCCCGCCGGTGCTCGGCTTCCAGCTGCCCTGCTGTTTCTTCACGGGCAGCCGGTTGGCGATGGCGACGAGCGGGCGATCGATCAGCTGTTGCGGGTCCCCGTTGCGGGCGCACACCGTCGCCTCCTCATGCGTCGTGGCCACCTTAGTGGTTGCCGGTCGGGCCGTTCCCGGGTGCTGCGGTCGTCAGGGAAGCGGGTCGAGGTTGGCGTCGATGTGGGCCTGGAACGCCTCCCGGGTCGCCTCGGTGACGGGGCCTGGGGCGGGGAACTCCGCGTCGCCGACGGCGTGAACCGCGACGACGGGGCGCGTGGCCGACAGCACGAACACCTCCTGAGCGGCCAGCAGGTCGTCGAGCGGATGCACGCCGAGACGGACGTCGATGACCCCGCGGAGCTGCGCCAGCGTGATCGAGTCGAGGATCGGTAGCTGGCGTGGGTCGGGGGAGTGGATCCGGTCGGCTCGGACCCACGCGATCGCGGCCGTGGGGACCTCCAGGACGGTCCCGCCGGAGGTGATCAGCGCATCGTCGGCGTGCTGGCGTTGGGCCTCCCGTGTGGCGTAGGTGTTGACCGCGTACGACAGCGTCTTCACACCGCTCAGGGCCGTGCGCCACGGCAGCTCCATCGGTTGCAGCGCGAAGCTCTTCGGCCAGGTCGACTGGTACACCAGGCCCCGGACGGTCCCACCGCGGGTCACGATCAGCCTCACGGCGCCGTCCCGCTCACCCCAGGCGGCCAGCAGGTCGGTGACGACCTGCCGCAGGCTCGGCAGACGGATGCCCAGAGCCTTCGCCGAGCGCCGCATCCGCGCGAGGTGTCCTTCCAGGGCGTGGGTCCGTCCGCGCCGGACCAGGATCGCCTCGAACACGGCGTCGCCACGCAGGAAGCCGTCGTCGAGGAGGGGGACGGTCGCCTCGCTGGCGGGCAGGACGCGACCCTCCGCCCACGCGATCGGGCGTGCCTGACGGGTCCCTTCGGTCTGAGCCACGGCGCCATCCTCGCAGACGCTGCGGTGATCTGGCACCCGCCGCCGTGCTGGCCCCGCGCGGGATGGTCCCAGGCCAACTTCGCGTTGTACACGGTGCGACAGGGGCGCCCCCCACCGCGGTGACGTACCCTGCCGGCGATGCGGGAGGAGCGGCCAGGCGACCGCGGCGCCGACGACGGTGTCGAGGAAAGTCCGGACTCCACAGGGCAGGATGCTGGGTAACTCCCAGGCGCGGTGACGCGCGGAAAGCGCAACAGAGAGCAGACCGCCTCCGCCACGCGGAGGTAAGGGTGAAACGGTGGTGTAAGAGACCACCAGCGTCCCAGGTGACTGGGATGGCTAGGCAAGCCCCATCCGGAGCAAGGCCAAGCAGGGACAGGGTGGCCCGCCCGCGACGTCCCAGGTAGGCCGCTAGAGGCGTCGGGTAACCGGCGTCCCAGAGAGATGGTCGCCACCCGCCGTTCGCAACGGCGGCGGGGACAGGATCCGGCTTACCGGCCGACTCCTCCCGCATCCCACCGACGGGAGTGAGCGGTGTCAGACCTCGCGTTCGCCCCTGCGCTCGAGCAGGCCCGGCTGATCCGCGACCGTGAGGTGTCGTCGCGGGAACTCATCGAGCTGTACCTGCGTCGGATCGAGGCGCACGACCACGCCCTGAACAGCTACGTGCGGGTACTGGCCGAGCAGGCACGGCAGATCGCCGCAGCCAAGGACCAGCAGACCACCCGGGGTGGTTCCTTGCCGCCGTTCCACGGCGTTCCTGTCTCGATCAAGGAGATGAACCTGCTGGAAGGATCGCCCGCGACGATGGGCTCTCGGGCGCTGGCTGACCTGATCGCTCCGGCCGACGACGAGGTCGTCGCACGACTCAAGCGAGCGGGCATGGTGCCCCTGGGCAAGACCAACGTCCCGGAACTGGGGACAGTGCCCTACACCGAACCGGTGCTGTTCGGTGCGGCCCGCAACCCGTGGAACCGCGGGCACACGCCCGGTGGGTCCTCAGGCGGGGCGGCGGCCGCGTTGGCGGCGGGGTTGTGTCCCGCGTCGCAGGGTTCGGACGGCGGCGGGTCCCTGCGGATCCCCGCTTCCAACACCGGAGTGGTCGGGCTCAAGCCGACCCGCGACCGGGTCAGCAACGCCCCGCTGTTCGGCGACATCGGCTTCGGGTTCGTCGCCCACGGCATGCTCACCCGCACGGTCGCCGACGGGGCGGCGTTCCTGGACGTTCTGGCCGGCTACGTCCCCGGCGACCCCGGGATGCTCCCCCCGCCTGCGCGGCCGTTCCGCGACGAGGTCGGACAGGATCCCGGACGCGTCCGGGTCGGCGTGTTCCGCGAAGGGCCAGACGGGCCCTACGCCCCGCAGGTCCGCGACGCCCTCGACCACGTTTGCGCGTCCCTCGACCAGCTCGGCCACGAGGTCGTCGAGAGCGACGGCGCCGTCCCCGACCACGTCACCACAGCGTTCGAGGAGACGTGGGCTGCGCTGGTCGCCAGCCAACCGCTGCAGCGCGACAGGTTCGAGCCGATCAACCAGTGGCTCGCCGAGTGGGGCGATCAGCTCACCGGCGGAGAGGTCCTGGCCAACCAGTTCCAGCTGCAGCTGTTCTGCCGGGCTTTCCAGGCCCGCTTCCACGACGAGTTCGACCAGCTGGTGTTCCCGGTGGTGACCCGCCTTCCGCTGCGGGTCGGGGAGTTCGCCGACCTGGAGCCAGCCCACACGTGGGCCGCGGTCAAGCACTACGTCGGTGTCACCCCGCTGATCAACGCCACCGGCCAGCCCGCGGTGTCGCTCCCGGTGCACCGCGACGTCGCCACCGGACTGCCGATCGGCATCCAGCTGGTCGGCCGCTTCGCCGACGAGGCCGGCGTGCTGCGCCTGGCCGGCCAGCTGGAATCGGCCCGGCCGTGGCACGACGATCGCCCGCCGGGCGTCACCTGACGACGCTGGGTGCGCGCCGCCACGGGGATGCGCTACTCGACCGGAGCGCCCTCGGGCGTGCCCCCGCGTGGGTTGACCCACACGGTCTTGACGTTGCAGAACTCCTGCGCTCCCAGCCAGCCGAGTTCCCGGCCGTACCCGGAGTCCTTCACCCCGCCGAACGGGAGTCGCGGATCGGACGTCACGATGTCGTTGACGAACACAACGCCGGACTCGACCTGCGCGGCGAGCCGTTCGCCACGGCCGACGTCCCGGGTCCAGATGGACGCGCCCAGCCCGTACCGTGACGAGTTCGCCAGCGCCACGGCCGCCTCCTCGTGTTCGGCGTCCATCACGACAGCGAACGGACCGAACGTCTCCTCCGTGCACGCAGGTGCTTCGGCGTTCGAGTCGCGGATGATCGTCGGCTGGTAGAAGAATCCGGGCCGGTCGAGTGGTTCCCCGCCGATCAGCAGCGACCCGCCGTCGTGGTGGGCGAGGGTGCGCTGCACCTGGTCGTGCAGCGTGTCACGCAGGTCGTCGCGAGCCAGGGGCCCGATCGCGGTGCCCTCGTCCATCGGGTCGCCGACCGCCATGGCCTCGACCTCGGCGCGGAAGCGCTCCAGGAAGTCCTCGTAGACGTCGCGGAGCACGATGAACCGCTTCGCGGCGATGCAGCTCTGTCCCGAGTTCTGCATGCGAGCCTTCGCCGCCGACCGGGCGGTCTGTTCCAGGTCGGCGTCGGCGAGCACGATGAACGGATCCGACCCGCCGAGTTCCAGCACGGTCTTGCGCAAGTGCTGTCCGGCGGTCGAGGCGACGGCGCGCCCAGCCCGGTCGCTGCCGGTGAGGGTCACCCCGCGGATGCGGTCATCGCCCATGATCTCGGCGAGCTCGTCGTGGTCGACCAGCAGCGCCTCGAAGCCCCCGTCGGACAGACCCGCGTGGTGGAAGATCTCCTCGATCGCCAGCGCACACCCGGTGGTGTTCCGCGAGTGGCTCAGCAGCGCCACGTTCCCCGCGGCGAGGTTCGGCACGGCGAAGCGGAACACCTGCCAGAAGGGGAAGTTCCACGGCATGATCGCCAGGACCGGCCCGATCGGGTCGTACCGCACGTACGAGCTGTGCGCGTCGGTGTGGACGGTGCGGGGCGCCAGGTAGCCGCCCGCCGCGTCCACGTAATGGCGGCACAGCCACACGCACTTGTCGATCTCGGCGCGCGACTGGGTGATCGGCTTGCCCATCTCGCGGGTGATCAGCTCGGCGTACTCATCGCGGCGCGCGTCCAGGCGGTCGGCGGCCGCGGCGAGGACCTTCACACGGTCGTCGACGGTGACGGGCCGCCACTCCTCGATCCAGAACGTCCAGGCGCGGGCCAGCTTCCAGGCGACCGCATCGTCATCGTGGGTCTGGTACGTCTCGAGTTGTTCGCCGGTCGCCGGGTTGATCGTCGTGATCACCGCTGCACCCTCCATCGTGTCCCCACGTCCATCCAACGGCGTGACAGCGTCGCCCTCAACCGTGGCCGGTGAGCTTCCGGACGTGCGCGGCGGCGGTCGAGGCAGTTGCCGCATCACCAGCTGTCCGGCACGGTAGGCGTCACAGCCAGCCCGCGGAGCCAACGTGGCCGTCGACCCGTTCCTCGCTGCCTGCCGCGGCGAGCCCCACGACCGGGTCCCGGTGTGGTTCATGCGTCAGGCGGGCCGCTCGCTCCCCGAGTACCGCCGCATCCGTGAACGCCATGCGATGCACGAGGTGATCGCCACGCCGGATCTCGCGGTGGAGGTGACCCTGCAGCCGGTGCGCCGCTACAACGTGGACGCCGCCATCCTGTTCTCCGACATCGTCACGCCACTGCAGGCGATCGGTGTGGGCATCGAGCTCCGCGAGGGGATCGGCCCGGTGATCCGAGAGCCGTTCCGCCGGCCAGCGGACGTCCAGCGGCTACGGCCCCTGGAACCCGACGAGGACATCGCCTACGTGCTCGAGACCGTCCGGACGCTGGCCTCCGAGCTGGACGTGCCGCTGATCGGTTTCGCCGGCGCCCCGTTCACCCTGGCCAGCTACCTGATCGAAGGTGGCCCTTCGAAGAACCACGCGACCACCAAGGCACTGATGTTGGGCGCCCCCGCAACCTGGCACGCGCTGGTCGAACGGCTCGCGGACATCACGTCCGCGTCGCTGCGGGCCCAGGTTGCGGCGGGAGCCCAGGCGATCCAGCTGTTCGACTCCTGGGCCGGGGCACTGACCCCCCAGGACTACGCCCAGTCGGTCCTGCCCGTCACCCGCCGTGTCCTGGAAGGCCTGTCCGACCTCGCCGTTCCCCGCATCCACTTCGGGGTCGCAACCGGCGAGCTCCTGGTGCTCCTCGCCGAGGCGGGGGCCGACGTGGTCGGTGTCGACTGGCGGGTCCCCCTCGACACCGCCCGGGCCCGCTTGGCAGGCCGCACGGTCGGCGTCCAGGGCAACCTCGACCCGGCCGTGTGTCTCGCCCCGTGGCACGTGGTGGAGGCCCGCACGCGCGATGTGCTGCGCCGTGCCGGCGGCTCTCCCCGCCACATCTTCAACCTCGGCCACGGAGTGCTCCCCGACACCGACCCGGCAACGCTGGCACGGGTCGCCGACCTCGTCCACCACGAGGGCATGGTCCGCACGACGTCGGACACCGACGCGCTCGCAAGCGGTGGCGGGGCGCGCTCGCCCGCCGACCCCGGTCGAGGTGGCCGTGCCACCTGACCACCGCGTCGCCGTGATCGGGGGCGGCATCACCGGCCTGACGGCCGCGTGGACGTTGTGCACCGCTCCCAACCCCCCGCATGTCACCCTCCTCGAGGCGGGACCGCGGCTGGGGGGGAAGCTGCACACCGAGCAGATCGACGGCGTGACGATCGAACTCGGCGCCGACGCGTTCGTGGGACACGCCGAGCCCCTGGAACTGCTACGCGAGGTCGGCTTGGGAGACGAGCTCGTCGCTCCCGACACGCGCGAGGTGTGGATCCGGTTCGGCGGCCGGTTGCACCCTCTGCCCGCCGGGCTCGTCCTGGGCGTCCCCACGCGGCTCGTGCCGCTGACTCGCTCGTCGCTGATCAGCCGCGGCGGCACGGCCCGGGCGGCGCTGGACCTGATCCTGCCGCGCCAACGCGACGTCGATGAACGATCGGTCGCTGCGCTGATCGCGCACCGGTTCGGTCGCGAGGTGCTCGAGCGTCTCGTCGAGCCGTTCCTCGCCGGGGTGTACGCGGGCGACGTCGACCAGCTCGAGGTCGCAGCAGCCACCCCCGACCTGGCCGCGGCCGCCCGCACCGGGCGGAGCCTGATGCGAGCGCTGGGCCGAGCTCGGGCAGCCTCCGGCGGCCCGACGTTCCGCAGCGTGGCGGGCGGCTTGCGCCGGTTGGTCGAGGCCTTGGCCGGGGCGCCGGGGCTGGATGTGCACATCGACAGCGTCGTGCGACGGCTGGAACCGTCCGGTGACGGGTACGTCCTCGAGCGCCCCGGCGGCTGGGATCACGCCGATGCGGCGATCGTCGCGGTGCCCGCCCCGGCCGCGGCTGCGCTGCTCCGGCACGCCGCACCGGTCGCGGCCGCCGAGCTGGACGCCATCCCCTACGCCTCCGTGGCCACCATCACGCTGGTGTACCCGCCCGGGAGCGCTCGGCTGGTGGGCAGCGGTGTGCTCGTTCCCCGGGTCGAGGAAGGGCTGGTCAAGGCGGCCACCTGGGTCAGTCAGAAGTGGGCGGGGCGCGTCGACGACGGCCGCATCGTGATCCGCGCGTCGGTTGGTCGTCACGGCGACGACGCGGCACTGCAGCTCGACGACGAAACCCTGGTGCTGGCGGTGCACCGCGAGCTGCACGACCTGGCGGGATCGGCGGCCTTGCCGGTCGCCTGGCGGGTGACACGCTGGAGGACGGCGTTACCGCAGTACGTGATCGGCCACCGCAACCGGGTGGCGCGGGTGCGCGCCGCGACACGGCAGCTGCCGGGTGTGGAGCTCGCCGGTGCTGCATACGAGGGGGTGGGCATCGCCGCGTGCGTCCGACAGGGGCGCCACGCTGCCGCCCGACTGCTCGCCCGGCGCTGACGCGGCACGTCGCGGCCGTCCGAACGGTCCCAGCCAGCGGCGACCGCCTCCCGGCCGTCGGCACATACTCGCAGCGGTGGGTCGTCCCGTCTCTCTGCATGGAGGAAGTGATCATGCGCGTCGACATCGTGATCCCGGCCGACAACGAGGAGGATCGCATCGGCGGGACGCTCGAGCAGTACCGGAACAGCTCGACGACGCTGACTTCAGGTTCCTCGTGGCGCTCGACGGCTGCACCGATGGGACGGCCGACGCCGTGGCCCGTCACCGCGACCGGGACGCACGCGTCGTTCTGCTCGACCTGCCGAAGCTGGGGAAGGGTGGTGTCATCCAGGAGGGGTTCGGCTACTGCGACGGTGCGTTCGTGGGATTCGTGGACGCCGACGCGGCGACACCTCCCGAGGAGTTCGCTGCCTACTTCGCGATCGCGCTCCCGGCGGTCGGCGCGGCGGGCGCCGGGGTGGACACCGTCGGTGCGTTCTCGCTGATGGTCGCCAACTTCTCGGTCCACGTGCGTGCGTTGGTGGCCAACCTCCTCAGACGCCCGTCGGGGTTCACCGTGACACCGAAGGAGGGGGAGGCCGGCCCGCAACCCCGAGCCGTGTGGCCGGCACTGGCGCTGATCGCTGTCCTGACCGGCACGTCGGTGTACGGCCTGATCGTGGAGCGCAGCCCAGCGACGTTGAACAACGTCGCGTTCGCTGCCCTGCACGTCGCCGTCCTGACCCGCGGAGTGCTCCCGGCGTTGCGACCGCCGCGCCCGGCGCTGCTCGAGACGACCGTCGCCGCTGACTTGGTCTCCGGTGAGGCGGTCGCCGGCGAGGCGCGATGAGCCGGGCGCGCATCGCCACGGCGGTCGCTGCTGTGCTGGTCGTTGTCGGGGTCGCGATCATGGTGGTGCGGATGGTCCCGGACGGGCTCGAGTCAGACCAACCGCTGGAGCCGGCGGAGGCCCGGCGACTCGCGGAGGAGGCTGCCAACCGTTTCTTCACCGACTACGTCACCGACGACGGGCGGGTGGTCCGCCGCGACCAGGGCGGCGACACCGTCAGCGAGGGCCAGGCCTACGCGATGCTCCTCGCGGTCGCGCTGGACGACGCCGACCGCTTCGCGTCGGTCTGGGACTGGACCCGCGAGAACCTGCAACGCGACGACGGGCTGCTGTCGTTCCGCTGGGAGGGCGGGGCGGTGGTCGGCGAGGACGCCGCGAGCGACGCCGACCTGGACGCGGCTCGCGCGTTGGTCCTCGCGGCTGACCGCTTCGGCGAGCCGCGGTACCGCGACGACGCCCGCCGTCTGGCCGAGGGCATCGTGGCGCACGAGACGGTCTCAGTGGCAGGGGAGCCCGTCCTGGGGCCGGGGCCCTGGGCGACCGGCGCGCCACCGTGGTGGGTGAACGTGAGCTACCTCGACCCGCGCGGGTTCGCCACGCTGGCAGGTGCGATCGGCGACCCCGTGTGGGAGGGCATGCGCAGCTCGAGCTACGGGCTGGTGGATCAGGCCACCGGCGGTCAGCGGCCGTCCCTGCCGGCGAACTGGTCACGACTCGACGCGTCCGTCCAGCTGCGACCGTCAGGGCCACCCGACGACCCTCAGGCCCTCCCCGTCTACGGCTTCGAATCGGTCCGGGTCCCGATCCGCTTCGGCGCCGACTGCGACCAGCGCGGACGTCGCCTGGCGGGGCGGATGTGGCCGTTCCTCCGTGATCAGGTCGGTGACCGGCTCGCGCCCGAGTATCGGCTCAACGGGACCCCGGCCGCCGAAGGCAGGCATCCGGTCGCCTTCGTGGCCGCCGCCGGGGCGGCGCACGGCGCCGGTGAGCGGGGCGGCGCTGGGTGGCTGCTCGAACGCGCCGAGGAGGTGCAAGGCGACCAGCCCAGCTACTACGGAGCCGCGTGGATCGCGCTGGGACGGATCCTTTTGACCACCGACCTGCTGGATGAGTGCTGATCGGCGAGCGCGCGGGCGGTGTCGCCGTCACCCCCGGCCGGTCTCGGCCACCTGCGCGCGGCGCTCGGCGATCAGCCGTCCCATCTCGCGCCGGGTGAGCTCCCTGGCCCCCAGGCGCACCGCTCGCCTCCGCTGGTCGGGTGTCAGGTCGTAGTGCCACGTGACCGGGTCGTCCTGGAACCAGCTGCGGCGCACGCCGAGCTGTTGCGCGAAGGCGTGCAGCTCCTCACGGGTGTCAGCCGTAAGGTGACACCACTCGGTGCCGACGCGACGCAGCCGCGCCCCGACGCGCGTCCCGTAGTCGCGCATGTCGTCCACGTACACCGTCACGCCGATCCGTTCCATCGCCGTCGGGACGCGACTCGCTCAGCCAGAAACCTCCGGGCCGGCAGCCTCGATCGCGATGCGCAGCAGAACCCGCCGTTGCTCGCGCATGGCTTGGCGGTACTCGTCCCAGTCGTCGTGCTCGCCGCGGACGCGGCGGTAGTAGTCGACCAGCAGCTCGAGCGCGTCCGGCAACCGAACGATGTCGGCGGTCCCGTCGATGCGGACCCACGGCCCGTAGAAACGCTCGGTGAAGACGCACAGCGACACCCGCGGGTCGCGCTCCAGGTTGGTGGCCTTCACGGCCGTCTCGCGTGTCGAGACGATCGCTCGCCCGTCCCCGTCGACGCCGGCCACGACCGGTGAGAGCTGCGGAGAGCCGTCTCGTCGGTAGGTGTGCATGACCGCCCGGTGATGTTCCCGGACGAACGCTCGCGCCTCGTCGCTGTCCACAGGTCCAGGCTCCTTGAGCGGGCGGCCACGCCCACCACTCAAGCAGGCCGTCGCGCCGGCGCCACTGCCAGCCAGGCGAGCAGGCCAGTGCACGGCCGGTGTCACGAGGCGGCTCGAGCTGCCCGACCCACCAGCCACGCCCGGCGATCGGTGCGCGATGATGACGTGGAGGTGGCGGTCTGCTTCGATGCGGACCATGGAGCCACTGAGCGACCCACAGATCGACGAGGCCCTCTCCGACCTCCCCGGCTGGGAGTACGACGGCGAAGCCATCAGCAAGACCTACGGGCTGGCGTCGTTCCGTGAGGCGGTCGACTTCGTCAACGACATCGCCGACCTCGCCGAGGAGGCGAACCACCACCCCGACCTCGAGATCTACTACGACGAGGTGGTCGTGTCGCTGCGGACCCACAGCCTCGACGCGGTCACCGACAACGACGTCCGGATGGCGGCCGAGGTCGAGAACCTGGTGACCGAGGTCGAGGAGGACGACTTCGACGACCTCGACGAGGACGACGACCTCGACGATGACGTGAATGACGTGGACGAGTTCGACGACGACTTCGACGACGGGATCTAAAGGAGCGGGATATGAAAGAGCGCGATCCCGCCCGGCGTTGACCGTCCGGTCTAGGTGTGGTCTAGGTGGGGTCTAGGTGCGGTCTAGGTGAGGTCTAGGTGCGGTCTAGGTGAGGTCTAGGTGCCGTCCACGTGGCCGAGCTGCTTGCCTCCGACCACGTGGAAGTGCAGGTGCGGGATCGCCTGGCCTCCGCGCGTGCCGATGTTGGTCGCGATGCGGTAGCCGTCGGCGATGCCCTCCTGCTCCGCGACCCGGCGCGCCATCCCGAATGCTGCCGAAAGCTGATCGATGTGCTCATCCCCGAGTTCGTGGGCCGACGCGATGTGCTGGCGGGTCGTGACCAGGACGTGCACCGGCGCGCGTGGGAACTTGTCGCGGAAGGCCACGACATGTTCATCCTGGGCGACCATGTCGGCGTCCTCGTCGCCAGCGACGATCCGGCAGAACACGCACTCGGCGGTCATCGGGGCTCCTCGCTCCTCGGCCCGCGACCGTAGTGGTCCAGGCGTGAAGTAGGCTGGATCGTATGGGTACCACGTTGATCTGGATCTCGGGGGCATCGAGCGGGATCGGTCGGGGACTGGCGCAGACGGTCCCGTGGGACGACGCACGCATCATCGACATCAGCCGGTCGGGGGCGGAGGGTCTCGAGCACGTCGCTGCGGACCTCATGACCGCAGAAGGGTGGGACGCCGCAGCCGCCTCCTTCCACCGTGAGCTTGACGACTTCGACGGGGAACGTGCCGTGTTCGTGCACTGCTCGGGGACGCTCACCCCGATCGGGTTCGCGGGGGAGGTCGATCACGACGCCTACGGCCGTCAGGTGCTGTTGAACAGCGCGTCGCCGCAGATCCTCGGCGACGCGTTCGTCGCCGCGGCTCGGGACCTCGACGTTGACGGCCACCTGGTGATGATCACATCCGGTGCGGCCACCAGCGTGTACGAGGGATGGTCGGCGTACGGTCCCGGGAAGGCTGCGGTCGACCACTGGGTCCGCACGGTCGGTGCGGAGCGCGAGCGCCGCGGGTCTCGGCTGCGTGTCATCTCCGTCGCCCCCGGGACGGTCGCCACCGCGATGCAGGCAGAGATCCGCGACACGCCTGAACGTGACTTTCCCAACGTCGGGAAGTTCATCGATCTGCACGAGTCCGGCGACCTGGTCGCTCCGGAGGACGCAGCCCGCGGGATCTGGTCGCTGCTGGACCGGGACCTGGACAACGGCGCGGTGGTCGACCTGCGCGACCTGGGCTGACGGCCGGCGGCGCGACGGTCGCCGTGTGGCGATCGCTCGGTCGCCGTTCGGATGCTCCCGTCTAGCCTCCGGTCGTCGCGGTCGCCGTCGGCGTCGGTGACGTGGTCGTTGACGGGGTCGGGGACGGCGACGGGGATGGCGACGGGGAGCTGGTCTGGGTCCCACCGCCGCCACCGCCCACACCGGCACCTTCCTCGCCCGGCAGGATCGAGTCGTTGTTCTGTGACGTGTCCGTTGGAGTCGGACTCGCCGTCTGCGTCCGGGTCGGCGTCGGTGAGGGGCTCTGCGTCCGGGTGGGCGTGGGACTCGGTGTCGGCGACCGAGTAGGTGACGGTGACGGGCTCGGTGACGGTGACGGGCTGGGTGACGGTGACGGGCTGGGTGACGGTGACGGGCACTCCTGGCCGGGTGCCAGCGCCGTCTGGAAGGACCCGCCTTCAGTGTCGGGGCACTCGACCGGTTGCGGGGTCGGAGAGTCCTCGTCCGGTGACGGGCCCGGCTCGGGTTCCCCGCCCACACCTGTCAGCGCTGAGTAGTCGGGCTCGGGGAAGCCCACGACCTCGAGTCCCTCGACGGCCTGTGCCATGTACTGGCCCCAGGTCGCCGCCGGGTAGCTGCCTCCGGTGAGCTCCACCTGCAGTTGGCGGTTCTCGACGTTGCCGAACCACACCGCGGTCGCCAACTGGGGGACGTACCCGACGAACCAGCCGTCCCGGCCGTCCGTGGTGGTTCCGGTCTTCCCCGCGGCCGGGCGGCCGATCGCTGCGCGCGTCCCGGTCCCCGAGCGGATGTTGTCCTGCAGGATGTCGCTGATGACGTACGCCACGTTGGCCGGGATCGCGCCGTCGTGCCGTGGCTCGGAGTCGATGATCACCCGCCCGTCACCATCCTCGACACGGCGCACCATCCGAGGCACCGCATGCACCCCTCCGGCGGCGAACGTCGCGTACCCCTCCGCCATGCTGAGCACGCTCACGTCGGCGCTGCCGAGAATCAGCGACGGGTGCGTGTGGAGCCACTCCGCCGGGATGCCCGCTCTGGCGGCCATGTCCTTCACGGCCGCCGAGCCCACCTCCTTCGCGAGCTGCACGAACACGGTGTTGGTCGAGGTGAGCGTCGCCTGGCGGACGGTCTGGCGCCCGAAGCCCTGGTGGGCGAAGTTGCGCACCCGGTAGGGGTCGTAGCCCTCGAAGTCCATCGTGATCTGCGCGGGTGCGGGGAACGTCGACCGGTCGGGGTGGTTGCCGGCGGCGACGAAGGCGGCCAGGCCGAACGGCTTGAACGCCGACCCGGGCTGGTTGCCCTGGTTCTCACCGGTGCTGGGGCTCGCGACCGCGGCGTTGAACGGTTGGACGCCGATGTCGGGCCCGCCGACGAGAGCGCGGATCCCGCCGTTCTCCGGGTCGATCGACACGATCGCGCCCGACACGGGCGGTCCGCCGCCGGTCTCCTGGTTGAACTGTGCGATGTTCTCAGTGAGCACCGCCTGAGCGGCGCTCTGCATCGCCGCGTCCATCTCGGTGTGGACGACCAGGCCACGGTAGACGGCCTCTTCCCCGCCGAGGACCTGTGTCAGTTCCTGTCGCAGCGCCTCGAGGTAGTAGGCGGCCGGTCCGCGATCGACGGTCTGTCGGGCGGTCGTCTCCGGTAGGCCCTCGCCCGTGATCTGCTCGGCCTCCGCCTGCGACAACCACCCTTCGGTGACCATGCCGTCGAGGACGTAGCGGCGGCGGCGGTCGGCGCCGACGGGGTCGTCCGCGGGGTCCAGCCGCTCGGGAGCCTGGATCATCCCGGCGAGCGTGGCGGCCTGGTTGACCGTGAGGTCGGTGGCGGGGCGTGCGAAGTAGGTTTCGGCCGCGGACTGGATCCCGTACGCCCCCCGCCCGAAGTAGATCGTGTTGAGGTAGAACTCCAGGATCTGATCCTTGGAGTACTGCCGCTCCATCTTGACGGCGAGGACCGCTTCGTTGGCTTTGCGCCAGAACGTCCGCTCCGGTGACAGGGCCGCGTTCTTGATGTACTGCTGGGTGATCGTGGAGCCGCCCTCCTCGATCTCGCCGGCACGGACGTTGGTGAACAGTGCGCGGAGTGTGGCCGTGATCGAGATCGGGCCGTGCTCGTAGAACCCCCGGTCCTCCGCTGCCATCGCCGCGTGCGGGACGTGCTCGGGCAGCTCGCCGAGGTCGACGTCCTCCCGGGCGGCGGTGGGGGACAGGGAACCGACCTCGCGCCCCTCGCGGTCAACGACCTTGGTCGCGGTGGCGGCGACGTCCTCGGGGAGGGGGACCGCGGCGAACAGGTAGGCGAAGAGGAAGAACAGCGCGAGGATGCCCAGCAGCGCGGGGATCGTGAGGATGTACACGGCGGGTTGGCGGTACCAGGCCTGCCCCGGTTGCCACAGCGCGCGGTACCAGGGCCGCCCGGTGGTCCGGTCCGGCGACGTTGTGCGTGCCATGGCCAGATACTCCCCGTGTACGGCTGGTCGCGCCACGTTGTGTCACCGGCCGGTCGGACGCATCGCCAAGCGGTGTCGGCTTGGCCCGGGCCGAGGTTACGGTGTTGCGCGCGGCCTCAACGCGGAGGGCGGCGCATGAACGCGCGGTCAGCAGCTGCCGGCGGTGCTCCAGACGGCAGGTGGGAACCCGCCGACGTCGGACGTCGCGTCGGTGCGGACGTGATCGACTTCGTGGTTCTGCTCACCCTCGGCCTCGTCGTCACGGTGATCTTGCGGATCGTCGGTCTCAACATGGCAGAGACCGCCGTGGGTGGCGCTGGAGGTGTCAGCACGCTGGCGGGGCTCGGGGTCACCATCATCACCCTCGTCGCCCACCTCGTCGTCCACCTGGGGTACTGGCTGTACACGGAGGGCTCGCGTGCCCGTTCGATCGGGAAGATGGTGATGAACCTCAAGGTCGTCCGCCCCGACGGGTCGCCGATCGACCATGCCGACGCGTTCAGGCGGCGCATCATCTTCTACCTGCCGTGGTTGATGGCCTGGATCCCGTGGTTCCCGATCGACGTGCTCGTCCTGATCGCCTCGCTGGGACTGCTCCTCGCGGGACTGATCAGCTACCTCGTCAACGACCCCGACCACCGCGGCTTCCACGACCGCTTCGCTGGCACGGTGGTGATCCAGGCCGGCTAGCCGTCTCCACGCGGGCGCCCCGCCGTCCGGCTGGGGGCGTTTTTCGTCTCACGCTGCACCCGATCGATGGTGCGTAGCCCGGTCAGCTCGGGCGTGGGGAAGTCATCGGTCGGTTGCCCGTCGAGGGCCGCCGACATGAACGCCGCCCACGTCTCAGCCGGGAGCGCCCCGCCGGTCATGCGGTCCATCGGGGTGTTGTCGAGGTTGCCGTACCACACGACCGTCACGAGCTCGGGGACGTACCCGGCGAACCAGGCGTCACGGTGCTCGTCGGTGGTCCCCGTCTTCCCCGCAGCCGGCCGGTTGAGGTCCGCTGCCTTGCCGGTGCCCGACTCCACCACCCGTGTCAGCACGTCGGTGACGACCTGTGCCGTGCGCACCCCCATGGCCCGGGTGTGTCGCGGCTCGTCGCGACGGACGACCGTGCCGTCGTGTGCGACCACCTGTCGGATCAGACGGGGTTCGGTCAGCACGCCACCGCCGGCCATCGTCGCGTACCCGGTGGCCAACTCCAGCGGAGAGATGCTTCCGACGCCGAGCGTGATGGTCGGCACCGCCGGGAGCTCACTGCGGATCCCGGCGCGGCGGGCGACGTCAACGACCGCTTCGGGACCGACCGTCGCCACCATCTGCATGTAGACCGTGTTGGTCGAGGTGGTGGTGGCTTCGCGCACGGTCTGGACGCCGTAGCCGGCTCGGCCATAGTTCGTCACCGTCACATCCGGACCGGGGACTTCGACGTCGATCTCGCGCGGCGCGCGGAACCGCGAGGACGGCGCGTACCCCGCTTCGACGAACGCGGCGAGCGTGAACGGCTTGAACGCCGACCCTGCGGGCCGTCGCGACTCGACTGCGGTGTTGAGCGGCTGCCTGACGTAGTCGGGCCCACCCACCATCGCACGAACCCCGCCGTCCCGCGGGTCGATCGCGACGAGCGCGCCGGAGTCGGCTCGTCCGTCGAGATGGTCGGCGATGACCTGATCCGCGAGTCGTTGCAGGTCCAGGTCCATCTCGACCTCGACCCGGTAGCCGGTGAACGGAGCGTCCTCGCCGAGCTCCGCCGCGAGCTGCTCCCGAACCGCGTCCAGGTAGTAGGGCCCGACGTCGTGGGCGACGGCGTTGCCGCCGAAGGCGCTGGGCACGCCTGCGGCGATGGCGTCGTCGGCCGCGGCAGCCCGCAGCCAACCCTTGGCGGCCATGCCTCGCAGCGTGGACACCCGACGCACGTTCAGCGTGTGGGGCGCTCCCGCCGGGTCCAGCTGCTCGGGCTGGGCGATCATCGCAGCCAGGGTCGCAGCCTGGTTGACGTCGAGCTGCGTGGCGGGCACGCCGAAGTAGGTCCGCGCCGCGGCGCCGATGCCGTACGCGCCCCGCCCCCAGTAGATCGTGTCGAGATAGCGCTGGAGGATCGTGTCCTTGTCGAGCTGACGTTCCAACTTCAGCGAGATCAGAGCTTCTTCGACCTTCTTGCTCAACCCGGGCCGCAGTTCACCTGTCAGCAGACCGACGTACTGCTGGGTGATGGTGGACCCACCCTGCTCCACGGTGCCTGCGGTGAGGTTCGCCCACAGCGCCCGGAGGCTCCCACGGATCGAGATCCCGCGGTGCCGACGGAATGTTCGGTCCTCGGCCGCCAGGACGGCGTGTACCACGTGCGCAGGGAGCTCGTCGACCGCCACGGGGTCGTGTGCCTGGGCGCGGAGCGAGCCGAGTTCGCGCCCTTCGGCGTCGACCACGACGGTGGGGAGCGCACCCGCCGCAGGCGGGACCTGCGCCCCGGCATAGGCGACCGCCAAGGTCACCAAGGCGGCGAGGCTGACGATGGCGCTCGCGAGGACGGAACCGCTGGCCAGACGCCGGACGGCCGGACCTCTCACGGTGCGGTGGAGGCGGTCGACCGCGAGGATCAGCCACGCCGCAGCGATCACCGCCGCGGTGCGCAGGCCCTGGCGGATCCGCGAGGCCGCGGCACGGCTGCGATCCGCGGCGCGCCGGCCAGCCTTGGCCGCGCCGCGCGCCGCCACGCGTCCCAGGCGGGGGGCCAGCGCTCGTTCGGCACGCAGCCACAGTCGCAGGGTCGCGATGATCAGCTGCAGGCGGGCCGTGAGCGGCGCCAGGCGGGCGGACAGCCCGTCCCACCCGTGGCGGAGTTCCTCGCCGAGCGCTCTCGGCCGTCGAGGGGGCCGTCGGGGCGGGGAGCGGTCGGTCACCGTCGCTCCTCACGTCCGCCCGCACCGCTCCAGTGTGAGACCCGGCAAGGCGACGCGGCCGGAACCACCCGTCCGACGGGACGGGAAGCCGGGCCGGCCCACTAGCGTTCGCCGCGGTGAGACGGGAGGACACGTGGCGCGCTACCGGGCCGGCCTGGAGACGAGGGAGCGCATCCTGGACGCCACCCGCGCACTGCTGGGTGAGGTCGGGTTGGAAGGCACGACGCTGAAGGCGATCTGCGAGCGCGCCGAGGTGGGAGCCGGCAGCTTCTACAACCTGTTCGCCTCCAAGGAGGAGGTGGTGCTCTCGGTCGTCCGTGAGGCGATCACGGCGGTCGACGCCGCCCATGACGCGGGTGTCCGCGAACGCGAGAGCGTCGAGGACCTCGTCGACGCCTACCTCGGGTTCATCACCGGACAGCCGGACCTCGCCCGGATCTACCTCCAGGCCGCCGTGGCATGGGGTCTGTCCGACCGGGCACTGGCCGTGCGGTTCACCCGTCACCAGGACCAGCGCGTCCAGCGCCTGGCCGCGGCCCTGCGCCGCGAGCAACCCGGTGTGCGGCCGGGGGACGCACTGCTGCGCGCCCAGCTCCTCCTGGCCGCCTTGAACGGTTTGACCGTGAACTGGCTGCTGGACCCAAGCTTCGCGCTCGATCTGCACCGCGGGTTGCTGCTGCGCGCGGTGCGGGCGGGTTCCTGCGTCGGTGAAGCCCGCGGAGCTCGGGTCGGCGGGTCCTGACCCGCCAGGAACCGCTCGCTAGCCTCGACGACGTGGACGCCGACGAGCCCAGTCCGCATACAGGCCGGGTGGCCGGTGCACTCCCATGAGCCTCGTCCCCGGTCTCCTGCTCGTCGCAGCCCTGGTCGTGGCGTCCGGCTTCTTCGTCGCCGCGGAGTTCGCGATGGTCGCCGGCCGCCGGGCGACGATCGACGACCTCGCCGCACAGGGCAGCCGCCGCGCCCGCGCCGCGGCCGCGGAGATGCGCCGCCTGTCGTTCATGCTGTCGGGGGCGCAGCTGGGCATCACGGTCACCACGTTGGTGCTCGGGTACGTCTCGGAGTCGGCGTTCGCTCCGATCCTGCGCCCCGCGATCGCGGGGTTGGGTGTGCCCCAGGGCAGCGTGCGCGGCATCTCCTTGGTCGTGGCGCTGGTCGTCTCGACCGTCCTGTCGATGGTGGTCGCCGAGCTCGCCCCCAAGAACCTCGCGATCGCGCGCCCCGAGACCACCGCGCTGGCGGTCGCTATCCCGATGCGGATCTACTCGCTGGTGCTCGGCCCGGTGATCCGCCTGTTCGACGGTGCGGCGAACGCTGTCACACGGCTCCTCGGTCACCAACCCCAGGAGGAGCTCCTCGCCGGGTACGACGCCGACGAGCTGGCTCTGATCATCGAGGCGTCCCGCGAGGAAGGCCAACTCGACGAGGAGAAGGCAGCGCTGCTGCTCCGCGCGGTCGAGCTCGGTGAGCGGCGCGCGACCGAGGTGATGGTGCCGCGACCGGACGTGGTCTGGCTGCGTGCCGGCGATCCACTCGATGCGCTGCGGCGCGCGGCCAGAGACACCGGCCACTCGCGCTTCCCGGTGCAGGGCCAGCACGAGGACGACGTGGTCGGGACCGTCCACATCAAGGACCTGCTCGACGTGCCGGCGCAGCGTGCGGGCACGGCGACGATCGACGACATCATGTACGAGCCGCTGATCGTCCCCGAAAGCCACATGCTGCGTCGCCTGCTGGCTGACCTGCGACAGCACCGGCGCACGTTCGCGGTCGTGGTCGACGAGTACGGCGGGGTCGCGGGGATCGTCACGCTCGAGGACGTGCTGGAGGAGCTCGTCGGCGAGATCGAGGACGAGTTCGATCCCAGCACCTCCCCGGTGCTGCGCCGTGTGGGCGTCGGCCGTTACGTGGTGCCCGGTCGCATGCGGGTCGACCGGTTGGAGGACGTGCTCGACACCGACATCGAACAGGGCGACTTCGAGACCGTCGCCGGGTTGGTCCTGGCGCGGCTGGGCCACATCCCCCAGGTCGGGGAGTGGGTCGAACACGACGGTTGGCGCCTGATGGTGATCGGCGTGGACGGCAACCGTGTCTCCGAGATCCTCCTGGAGCGGATGCACGAACGCGGCCCGTCCGTCGGTCGCCCGGCGTCGGGCGACCAGCGGTGACGCCGGGGTCGCTCGCAGCCGAAGGGCCGCTGGCGGTGCAGGTCCCCGTCCCGGTCGCGGTGGCGATCGCCGTGCTGCTGCTGGCGGCCAACGCCTTCTTCGTCGCGGCGGAGATCGCGCTCCTGGCGGCCCGCCGCACCCGGGTCGAGGAGCTCGCCGCCGAAGGCGACCGCCGCGCACAGCTGGCCGCCGCCGCGCTCCGCGAGCTGTCGATCACCTTCTCCGGCGCTCAGCTGGGCATCACCATGGCGTCGCTGGGGCTCGGCGCGGTCGCCGAACCGGCCGCCGCCCGGCTGCTGGAGCGGGCGTTGGCGCTGACGACGATCCCTGCCGGGCTCCGTCCCGCGCTCGCGATCGTGGTGGGTCTGTCGATCGTGGTGTTCCTGCACATGGTCGTCGGCGAGATGGCCCCAAAGAACATCGCGCTGGCCAGCGCCGAGACGGTCGCGCTCCGGCTCGCACCCGCCTTCCGGGTGTTCGTCGTGGTGTTCCGCCCGATCATCACGGCGCTGAACGCCACCGCGAACGTGTTGCTCCGCGTGGTCGGTGTGGAACCGCGGGACGAGATGGGGCTGGTGCACACGCCCGATGAGATCGCGTTGCTGCTCCGCGAATCCAACCGTGAGGGCATGCTGCAGCCGCAGGACGCTCGGGTACTGGCCGCGGCGCTGTCGCTCAACCGCATCGACGCCAGGGCCGCCATGACCCCCCGCGTGGACCTGCACGCCGTTCCCGCCACCGCCGGCGCCCACGACGTGCTCAGCCTGGCGCGTGAGACGGGGTTCACGCGCTTGCCCGTCTACCACGACGACATCGACGACGTGGTCGGGATCGTGCACGTCAAGGACGTCCTGATCCGCGACGCTGACGAGCTCGTTGACCTGTCCGTGGCCGACATCCTCCGCCCGATCTCCGCCGTCCCCGAGAGCCGGGACCTGGAACGCCTGCTGCGCGACATGCGGGGCGGGCGGTCCCACGCCGTCCTGGTCCTCGACGAGTTCGGCGGGACGGCGGGGCTTGTGACCCTCGAGGACATCCTCGAGGAGCTGGTCGGCGACATCGAGGACGAGTTCGACCCGATGATCCGCCACGAGTCGGTGCGCCAGCTCGGGCCGGACCGTTGGCTGGTTCCCGGCACGTTGCGCCGCGACGAGCTGACGGAGCACACGGGCCTGGCCCTCGCCGAAGGGGAATCCGAAACCGTCTCCGGTCACCTCACCGAACGGCTGGGCCGCCTGCTTCAACCCGGCGACGTGGTGGAGGAAGACGGTTGGATCCTGCGGGTGCGCTCGCTGGATGGGCGCCGGGCGGGGGACGTGGAGGTGGTCGCACCCCACGGGCGAGGCCACGACGGCGCCCCGGTGGGCGCCTGAGTGGGCTTCCGCCGCGAGGAGCTCGAGTCGTTCCGTGACGAGACCGTGCCCGACCTCGTCGGCGATCACGTCCGGCTGCTGTTCGTGGGGATCAACCCGGGCCTGTGGACGGCCGCGACCGGAGCCCACTTCGCGCACCCGGCCAACCGATTCTACAAGGCGCTGTACCTCGGCGGGATCCTCGACCGACCGCTCGACGCCAGCGACGGGTACGACGACGCTGCGGTGCAGGCCCTGACCTGCAAGGGGATCGCGATCACCAACCTCGTGGACCGCGCCACCGTCCGGGCGAGCGAACTCGGTCGGGAGGAACTGCGCCAGGGCAGAGACCTGATCGAGGACAAGGCGCGCGGCTGGGATCCGGTGGTCGTGGCGGTCGTCGGGGTCACCGCGTACCGGACGGCGTTCGGGCGGCGGGACGCCGACGTCGGCCGTCAGGACGACAAGCTCGGTGACGCGCAGCTGTGGGTGCTGCCCAACCCCAGCGGGCTGAACGCGCACTACCAGGTCGACCAGCTGGCGCGGCTGTACCGGGCAGCCGCCGAGGACGCGGGGCTGGACCTGGGCCCCTTGCGGTCGTGAACGCCGTGGGCTCGCCGAGGCTGGTCCTGTTCGACGTGGACGGGACGCTGGTCGACACGCCCGGCACCCGAGAGGCGTTCGCGGTGGTCATGGACCGCATCGGAGCCTGCAACGTCGACGTGCACGGGTTCCCGATGACCGGGAAGACCGACCCGCAGATCGCACGGGAGCTGCTGGCTGCGGCCGGGATCCACCCCGGGGAGACCGAACGGCTCCTACCGCGGCTGCTGGGCGACTTCGCCCGGGAACTCGCGTCACTCGAGCCGATGATCCGTGCGCGGGGGCGGGTCCTCGTCGGCGCGGACCCGCTGCTGCGGCGGCTGGCCGACATCGACACCGTGGTCGCATCGGTCCTGACCGGGAACCTGGAGGGTAACGCGCGGGTCAAGCTCGACGCGCTCGGTCTGGCTCGTGCCCTGGACCTCGCGGTCGGGGCGTACGGCAGCGACCATCACGACCGCCGCGAGCTCGTCCCGGTCGCGTTGCGCAAGCTGCATCGCCTGCGCGGCGTCCGCCTCACGTCGGCCAACGTGTGGGTGGTGGGCGACAGCCCCCGGGACCTGGCCTGCGCCCGCGCGACCGACGCGCGGTGCCTCCTGGTCGCCACCAACAAGCACGCCCTCGACCAGCTGGCCGCCCTGGAGCCCGACGCGGCGGTCGCCGACCTGCGTGACGTCGACGCGGTGGTGGAGCTGCTGACCTCCTAGACCGTCCTAGACGCCGAACCCGGGGATACCCGGCGGCGCAGGAGGCTCACGGACCTGCTCGACCGCTTCCTGCAGCGGGCGGAGGAACGGCAGGGCGTGCGGGTCGAGTGGCTCGGGGTCGACGAACTCGCCGAGGCCCCCGTCCGCGAACGGCGCGGCGGTGACGTGGGGCGCGGCGCCGTGCGCCCCGTAGACGACCACCACCACGTCGGTGCCGTCGGCCAGCTCGGCTTCGGCCACGAACCCGTAGGCGGGGGTGGAGGTGGCCAGCACCTCGTCACGCGCCACGGCGCGCAGGACCGCTGTCCTGTCCGCGTCGTCATCGGGGAGATCCGGGAGGCGCATGACGCGGGTCGCCGACGGCCCGGGCAGCACCACGGCGGCCGGCAGCGGACGGTCGGCGCGCGTGACCAGGTCGCGGGCCGCTTCCTCGCACACCCAGCGCAGCTCGTCGATCCGCACGCGTGTGTCGCCTCCCGCCTCACACGCTGGTGGGAGCTCCCTCGGAAGCCGATCGCACCGTCCGGGCGTACTTGGCCAGCACCCCCCGCGTGTAGCGCGGTTCGAGCGGCTCCCACCGCTCCCGGCGGCGCGCCAGCTCTGCCGCGTCGACGTGCAGGTCCATGGTGCGGCTGGGCACGTCGATGGTGATCCGGTCGCCGTTGTCGACCAGCGCGATCGGTCCGCCGTCGGCCGCCTCGGGCGCGACGTGGCCGATGCAGAACCCGTGCGTGGCGCCGCTGAACCGTCCGTCGGTGACCAGCGCGACGGAGGTGCCCAGCCCGGCGCCCTTGACCGCGGCGGTGACAGCCAGCATCTCGCGCATCCCCGGGCCACCCTTGGGGCCCTCCCAACGGATCACGATCACCTCGCCCTCACCGATGCTCCCGGTCAGGACCGCCTCCATGGCACCCTGCTCGTCGTCGAACACCCGGGCTGTGCCCTCGAAGCGGTGCTGCTGGGGCGGGATCCCGGCCACCTTGACCACCGCCCCGTCCGGGGCCAGCGACCCACGGAGGATCGCCAGGCCACCGTCGGCGTGGATCGGGTCCGACACGCGGCGGACCACCTGCCCATCGGGCGCCGGCGGATCGAGCTCTCGCAGGTTGTCCTCGACGGTCCGCCCGGTCACCGTCAGCGCGTCACCGTGCAACAGCCCCGATCCGAGCAGCTCACGCATCACCACCGGGACCCCACCGATGCGGTCCAGGTCGGTCATCACGAACCGCCCCGCCGGCTTGGTGTCAGCGATGTGTGGGACCCGCCGCCCGATCCGGTCGAAGTCGTCGAGGGTGAAGTCCACCTCCGCCTCGCGGGCGATCGCCAGCAGGTGCAGGACCGCGTTGGTCGAACCACCGACGGCCATCACGACGCTGAGGGCGTTCTCCAAGGCCGCGCGGGTGACGATGTCCCGGGCGCGGATCCCGGCCTCGAGGAGCGCGACGACGGCCGCGCCGGAGCGGCGCGCCAGGTCGTCACGGCGAGGGTCAGGCGCGGGCGGAGACGCCGACCCCGGGAGGCACATCCCCAGCCCCTCGATCGCCGACGCCATCGTGTTGGCCGTGAACATCCCCGCGCAGGACCCCTCACCGGGGCAGGCGTTGTGCTCGATCGCGTCGAGCTCGTCGTCGGACATGGCGCCGCGCCCGTGCGCCCCGACCGCCTCGAACACGTCCTGGATGGTGATGTCGCGGCCGTGCAGCTGCCCGGGGAGGATCGAGCCGCCGTAGAGGAACACGGTGGGGACGTTCAGTCGCACACCGGCCATCACCATCCCCGGGAGCGACTTGTCGCACCCGGCGAAGGTCACCATGCCGTCGAGGCGTTCCGCGTGCATCACCGTCTCGACCGAGTCGGCGATCACCTCGCGCGACACCAGCGACGCACGCATGCCCTCGTGACCCATGGCGATCCCGTCCGAGACGGCGACCGTGACGAACTCGATCGGGAACCCGCCCGCGTCGCGGATGCCCTCCTTGGCCTGCTTGGCGAGCCGGTCCAGCGGCAGGTTGCACGGGGTCACCTCGTTCCAGGATGACGCCACACCGACCTGGGGCTTGCCGAAGTCCTCGTCGGTCATCCCCACCGCGCGGAGCATCGCCCGGGCCGGCGCTCGTCGGGACCCCTCGGTCACCTCACGGCTGCGGTGGCGTGGATCGGCCATGACGTCCTCCCGTCCCCGAGGTCACGCGTGACCACTCCGAGGTTGGCGCATCACACCACAGGCGGGCCCTCGGCGCGACCGCACATCCCGCTGGCTCGCGAACCGGCGGCGCCGGGGGACGCCCCGGTAGCATCCCCGGTGCCATGCCCCGATCCCTTCCTCTGGTCGCCACCACGGACGACCGTGCCAACGACCCCGCCCAGTGGTCGCCGGGGGAGGAGGGCCACAGCCACGGTGTGGCGTTCTCCACGGTCGGCTGCCGCCTCAACCAGGCCGAGACCGAGGAGGCCCTGGCGTCACTGGTCGCGCGCGGCTACCGGCTCGACGAGGACGGCGCTGTGCGACTGGTGGTCGTCAACACCTGCGCGGTGACCCGCGAGTCGACCGCGACGTCGCGCAAGCTGATCCGCCGGGCGGTGGCCCGCCACCCGGATGCCACGATCGTGGTCACCGGCTGTTACGCCACCGCCGAACCGGACGCGGTCGACGCGATCGACGGCGTCGACCTGATCGTCACCAACGCCGACAAGGAACGGCTTGCGGACGTGGTGTTCGCCCGCGAGCCGGCGTTGGCCCCCACACCGGCTCGCGAAGCGCTGGTCGACGCAGGGCCCGAGGATGCCACCAGGCGGCTGCACACCCGGGTCTCGATCCGGGTGCAGACCGGGTGCGACGTCCACTGCGCCTTCTGCATCATCCCGACCACCCGTGGGCCGCTGCGGTCGCGGGACGCCGGCGAGGTGATCGGTGACGTCCGCCGTCGCGTCGCCGACGGTGTCCGCGAGGCGGTCCTGACCGGGGTGCACCTGGGCAAGTACGGTCACGACCTCGGCGACGGCGAGGGCCTGGCGCACCTGGTCGAGCGAATCCTGATCGAGGTCGACGGCCTGGAGCGGCTGCGCCTGTCGTCCGTGCTGCCGCTGGAGGTCACCCCCACCCTGGTCGCGGTCATGGCGGGCGACCCGCGCGTGTGCCGCCACCTGCACGTCCCGCTGCAGAGTGGGTCCGACGCGATCCTCGCCGCGATGGGACGTGGCTACGACGTCGCAACCTTCCGTCAGCGGGTGGACCACGCCCGCGCGGCGCTCGAGCACGTCGGCCTGTCGACCGACGTGATCGTCGGCTTCCCCGGCGAGACCCGCACCGACTTCGACGCAACCGTGGCGACGGTCGCGGAGGTGGGGTTCGCCAAGCTGCACGTGTTCCGCTACTCGCCCCGCCCGGGGACCCGCAGCGCCGACACCATGCGCGACGACGTCCCCTCCCAGGAGAAGAAGGCCCGCTCCCGGGAGCTGATCGCGCTCGGGGAGCGCCTGCGCGACCGGTTCCATGCCTCGCTGATCGGCACCGAGCTGGACGTGGTCGTCGAGATCGACCGGGGCGACGGCTGGTTGCAGGGCACCGCCGGCAACTACGTCAAGGTCGCGTTCCGCGGCACTCCAGCGCTGATCGAGGACGTGGTCCGGGTCCGGCTGACGGGGCTGCGCGGGGCGATCGCTCAGGGTGAGCTGGTGGGTCCGGCGTGACGGCCGCGGAACCGGACGACGTGGTCGCGTCGCTGCTCGACCGCGACAACGTCGGGTCGCTGCTGGGCCTGCAGTACGTCGAGGTGGGCCCCGACCGGGTCGTGGCCGCGATCGAGGCGGGCGAGCGCCACCACCAGCCCCACGGCGTCGTGCACGGCGGGGTGTACGCGGCCGTCGCGGAGAGCCTGGCCGGCGTGGCGGGGACGGTCTGGGTCCGCCACAACCTCGACGACGACATCGTGGTGGTCGGCGTGTCCAACACCACCGACTTCTTCCGGCCGCACCGCGACGGCCGGTTACAGGCGGTGGCGGAGCCGGTGCACCGCGGCCGCAGCCAGCAGGTGTGGCAGGTCTGGTTCACACGGGCGGATCAGGCGCTCGTCGCCCGTGGGCAGGTCCGCTTGTACCACGTCCAGGCCGCCCGCCTGCCCCGGACGTGACGCGCCCCGCCCGGTCACGGGTGGCGGTCACTCTCCCGCGGGCTTCTGGACGGTGACGATCATCTCGTCGGTGGCATCGAGGGCGACGTGCTCGACGGTGGCCACCTGCAGGCACAGGGTGTGTTGGCCGGGGGGCAGCTCCAGCGAGGTGGTGCTCACCCCGTCCGAGACGTGAACGTGCTCGGCGTCGCTCGGGATGACCTCCCCGGGGGTGACGCAACCCACGTCGATCATGATGTCGAAGTGGCCGGCACCTCGGTTGTGCTCGTCGGCGGCCGCGATCCTGATGCCGTCCGCCTGCATCTCCACCTTGATGGGGCTCTTGAGGCCGAGCGACGCGGTGATCTGGCCGGTCGCCTCGACGGTCCCGGCGACGGGCGATCCTGGAGCGCCTTGCTCCTGGCCCTGCCCGCAGGCGGTGAGGACCACGATCGCAGCGAAGGCCACGACGATCGGCCGGGCGTGTCTGCATCGACTCATGGTCGCGGCCTCGTCCATCGCCGGCATGTTCAGATGCACGCAGGATAGGCGCTAGCAGGAGGTCGGGGGACTGGCCGGGGGGGACTAGGTCGCCGGCGGGAGCGCCAGGAGACCGTCGATGGCCTCGTTGAGGCTGCGGGCTGTGATGTCCGCGTCGTGCATCGGAGGCACGGGGCGACCCTCGAGCCGCGACACCCACGCCGCGGTGAGCCCGGCCCGTTTCGCGCCGTGCACGTCCCAGGAGTGCACCGCGACCATGGCGCAGTCCGCCGGCGCCAGCCGCAGCTCCTGCGCCGCGAAGCGGTACGGCTCGGCGCGCGGTTTCCACGCGCCTGCCTCCGCAGCCGCGAAGCAGCGCTCCACCAGCCCCTCCAGGCCGTGGCGGCGCAGCAGCGTGCGGGTGATGTCGGCGCTGCCGTTGGTCAGCGTCGCGATCCGCGTTCCGGCCTCCTTCAGCCGCTGCAACGCCGGGGCGACGTCCTGGTGGGCGTCCAGCTCCTCGAAGGCGCCCAGCACCTGTTCCAGCGTCGCCTCGTCGTGCTCCAGGCCGAAGGAACGCGTGATCCGGCCCAGGTGGTACAGGCCGAGGTCGGAGAACGTGGCGAAGTCCGCCGTCGCCGCCAGCGCGAACCCGTCGGACAGCGTTCGTGCGAACCACAAGTCCAACGCCGAGCCGGGCAGGCCGATCGCCTCGAAAGCGTCGCCGACGTGATCCAGGGCGAACAGCGTCTCGTTGACGTCGAACACGACCGCGACGGGACGTCTCGCGCCGCGATCGCCGGGTGCGCTCACTCCTGACCCATGTGCGGGTAGGCGTGGTCGGTCGGCGGGACGAACGTCTCCTTGAGCGCGCGCGGGCTGACCCACCGCTGCAGGTTCGTCTTCGAACCGGCCTTGTCGTTGGTGCCCGAGGACCGCGCCCCGCCGAACGGCTGCTGGCCGACGACCGCGCCGGTGGGCTTGTCGTTGATGTAGAAGTTCCCGGCGGCGTAGCGCAGGCGTTGGCTGGCCTCGAGGATCGCGCCGCGGTCGGTCGCGAACACTGAACCGGTCAGCGCGTACGGCGAGGTGGTGTCGACCAGGTCGAGCGCCCATTCCCACGCGCTGTCGTCGTACACGAAGACGGTCAGGATCGGGCCGAACAGCTCCTGGCTCATCGTGCGGTAGTACGGGTCGCTGGTGGTCAGGATCGTGGGTTCGACGAACCAGCCCTCGCCGTCGTCGGCGCCGCCGCCGACCAGGATCCCCACGTCGGCCTCGTGGCGGGCCTCCTCGATGGCGGCGCGGTGCTTGGCGAACGCGCTGCGGTCGATCACCGCACCCATGAAGTTGCGGAAGTCGGTGATGTCGCCCATCGCCAGAGAACGGGTGACGTCAACCAGGCGGTCGCGGACCGCCGCCCACGTCGACGCCGGCAGGTAGGCGCGGGAGGCGGCCGAGCACTTCTGGCCCTGGTACTCGAACGCCCCGCGCGTCAGCGCGGTCACGAGCGCGTCCGTCTCCGCCGAGGCGTGCGCCACCACGAAGTCCTTCCCTCCGCTCTCGCCGACGATGCGGGGGAAGTTGCGGTAGCTGCGGACGTTGCCGCCGATCTTCCGCCACAGCGCCTGCAGCACCGTGGCCGACCCGGTGAAATGGAGCCCGGCGAACTCGGGGTGGTCGAAGCACACGTCCGACACCAGCTTCCCGTCGCCGTGGACCAGGTTGATCACGCCGTCGGGCAGGCCCGCCACCTGCAGCAGCCGCATGAAGAAGTGCGCCGAGAAAGCCTGCTTCTCGGACGGCTTCCACACCACGGTGTTGCCCATCAGGGCCGGAGCGATGGGCAGGTTCCCCGCGATCGACGTGAAGTTGAACGGGGTCATCGCCAGGACGAACCCCTCCAGCGGGCGGTGGTCGACCCGGTTCCAGACCCCTGGGCTGCTCAGGGGCTGTTCGGCCAGGATCTCGGCGGCGAACGCCACGTTGAAGCGGAGAAAGTCGATCAGCTCGCACGCCGAATCGATCTCAGCCTGGTAGATGGTCTTCGACTGGCCGAGCATGGTCGCCGCGTTGAGGGTGTCGCGCCACGGGCCGGCGAGCAGCTCGGCGGCGCGGAGCAGCACCGCGGCGCGCTCCTCGAACGGCAGCACGGCCCAGTCCTCCTTGGCGTACAAGGCGGCTTCGATCGCGGCGTTGACCTGGTCGAGGCCGGCCGCGTGCACCGTCGCGAGGTGCAGGCCTCGGTCGTGGGGGGCGCGGACCTCGAACGTCGATCCGGTGGTCACCTCCCGTCCGGCGATCACGCAGGGCGCCTCGACGGTCTCCTTGCGCAGTGCGGAGAGCCGTTCCTTCAAGCTCGCCTTCTCGACCGAGCCTGGGGCGTAGTCGCGTACCGGCTCGTTGGTGGGCGGTGGCGGGACGGTACGTGCGTCGAGCAAGGGCTCCTCCGCGCTCGCTTGAACCTGATGCTAGGGGACCCGGCCCGCTGGTAGCCGATGGGGTCGTCGACACCGCGATCACCGCGCCAGAACAGCCGGCTCGTCGACCGCATGGCAGCGCGCTTGCGGCTGTACGCTGGACCTCCTGGAGGGGCGGAGGATCGATCGGTGGCAACGCTCGGCGTGGACATCGGGGGCAGGTGGATGCACACCGTCGTCCTCGACGAGGGCGATGAGGTCATCGGCACCGCCCGCATGCGGACCCCGACCACCGGTGACCGCACCGCGGTCGTCGAGGTGATCGTCGCCAGCGTCCACGAGGCGGCCGACCGGGCGGGGGTGGCGACCGACGAGCTGTCTGGGATCGGCGTGGGCTCGCCCGGCGTGGTGACCGACGGGACGGTGGGCCAGGCGGTCAACGTCCCGGGGTGGACCGAGCGCTTCCGCCTGTCGGAGATGCTCAGCCAACAGTTCGCCCCACCGATCCGCATCCTGAACGACGTCACGGCCGTGGCGGTCGGAGAGCACCGCCTGGGTGCGGGCCGGGGCGCCCAGCACCTGATCATGGTGTGGGTCGGGACGGGCGTCGGCGGGGGGCTGATCCTCGACGGCAAGCTGTACGAGGGCGCGTTCGGGGCCGCCGGGGAGTTCGGCCACACGGTCGTCGAGCGCGGCGGCGCGGTCTGCCCGTGCGGCCGGCGCGGCTGCGTCGAGGCCTACATCGGTCGCCGCGCGATGGAGCATGCCGCCCGCCGGGCTCTCGACGAGGGTCGGCACACGTCGCTGTTCCGCATCGCCGACGAGCTCGGCAGCGACCGGTTGACCTCCCAGGTGTTCAAGGAGGCGTACGACCGCGGGGATCCGGTGGCGGCCGACCTGCTCGACTGGGGCGCCGAGGCCCTGGCGAAGGGCATCGCGTCGGCGGTCAACCTCCTCGACGTCGAACGCGTCGTGATCGGTGGCGGGCTCGCCGATCGCCTCGGGCGGCTGTTCATCACCAAGGTCGAGTCGGCTGCCCGGCCCGCGCTGTTCCTGCAACCGGCCCGGGTCGAGATCGTGTCGGCCGCGCTGGGTGATGCCAGCGGGGCGATCGGGGCGGCACTGGTTGCCCGGGACGCGGAGGGTGGCGGCGAACCCGGCGACGCCTGACCGCAACCGGCAACCCCCATCCTCGAGCCGCCCTCGAACACCCCTGGAGCCCCGGTCGGGAAGGAGACCGCGTGAGCGACGCTCCGCAGGAGCGGCGCGAGAGGAGCTGTCTTCGGTCTCCTAAGACCGCGACGGAGGTGTACCCGTGAGCGACGCTCTGCAGGAGCGGCGCGAGAGGAGCTGTCTTGGGTCTCCTAAGACCGCGACGGAGGTGTACCCGTGAGCGACGCTCTGCAGGAGCGGCGCGAGAGGAGCTGTCTTCGGTCTCCTAAGACCGCGACGGAGGTGTACCCGTGAGCGACCGGGACCGCGCACGCACGGTCGTGGCCGCGCTCCGAGACGTCGTGGACAGCTCCGCCCAACAGTTGGCGTCGCAGACCGCCGAGCGCGGCTCGGTCTCCGTCGAGGAGATGGATCGCCATCAGGTGGTGCTGTACGACCTGGCTTCGACCGCGTCGGCGGTGGCCGCCGCCGAGGAGCTGCTGACCTACGGGCAGGAAGGTCCCCACGAGGCGGCCTTGGCGTTGGGGTTCGCCGCCGACGTGGCCGCCGACCTGATCGGCCGTACCGCGGGTCGGTGGGAGCAGTTCGGTGTCGACGCGGCGGCGCTGACCGGACCAGCCGGCGACGCGGTCGCCGCGGGACGTGATCCCGATCTGCTGTCGGCGATCGCCGACCACGTCATCGCCAAGGCCGACGCCGGTCCTCGCCACTTGTCGGAAGAGCACGAGATGGTGCGCGAGACGTTCCGGCGTTTCGCCGACGAACGCGTCGAGCCGGTCGCCGAGGACATCCACCGCCTGGATCGCGACGTCCCCGACGACATCATCCGTGGCCTGGCAGAGCTCGGCACGTTCGGGCTGTCGGTCCCCGCCGAGTACGGCGGCATGGCCGAGGGGGGCCCCGACGAGATGCTCAGCATGGTCGTCGTCACCGAAGAGCTCTCGCGCGCGTCGTTGGGTGCCGCGGGCTCGCTGATCACGCGCCCCGAGATCATCGTCAGCGCCATCCTGCGCGGCGGCACCGAGGAACAGAAGCGCCGCTGGCTCCCGCCGATCGCCACCGGGGACAAGATGTGCGCGGTGGCGGTGACGGAACCCGATCACGGCTCCGACGTCGCGATGCTGACAACCAACGCGACCCGCGACGGCGATGAGTGGATCATCGATGGGGTCAAGACCTGGTGCACGTTCGCCGGGAAGGCGGAGTACCTGCTGTTGCTGGCCCGCACCGACCCGGACCGCTCGAAGGGGCATCGGGGCCTGTCCCTGTTCGTGGTGGAGAAGCCATCGTTTCCCGGCCACAGCTTCCACGTCGAGCAGGACGGCGGCGTGATCGACGCGCGCGCGATCCCCACCATCGGCTACCGCGGGATGCACTCGTTCGAGGTGTCCTTCGACGGCTGGCGCGTGCCCCACGACAACCTCATCGGCGGGGACGACGGTGAAGGCCGGGGCTTCTACCTGCAGATGCAGGCATTCGCGGCGGGGCGGCTGCAGACGGCTGCGCGTGCCAACGGGCTGATGCAGGCCGCGCTGGAGGACGCGGTGGCCTACAGCCGCCAGCGCGAGGTGTTCGGGGCCAAGCTCGGCGACTACCAGCTGACCCGCGTGAAGCTGGCGCGGATGGCCTATCAGCTGGCCGCCTGTCGCCAGCTGACGATGCGGGCGGCGCGCCTGCTGGCCAAGGGCCAGGGACAGCTGGAAGCCTCCATGGTCAAACAGCTGGCGTGTCGCGTCGCCGAGTGGGTCACCCGCGAAGCCCAGCAGTTGCACGGTGGCATGGGCTACGCCGAGGAGTTCGCCGTGTCGCGGTACTTCGTCGACGCCCGGGTGCTGTCGATCTTCGAAGGCGCCGACGAAGTGCTGGCGCTGCGGGTGATCGCTCGGACGTTGCTGTCCGACGCCCTCGACCGTTAGGTCGGACGGGGAACGGCGCCCGGATGTGAACGGCGCCCGGATGGATTAAACGCACCGACACGGCGCACTCGACGGGTCAACCAGGGGGCGAGCCGCCCTCGCCCGCACCAGGGAGGAGACGACGATCGCGCAGGTGGCCGACCAGCCGGGGAGACACGACCGGGCGGCAGCCGGGGCGATGGCTGTCCCCGTGGCGTCCCTGGCCCTGCTCGCGGTCGTGCTGCTCCTGCCGCTTCCATGGCTGCGTGGCTCCGCCTATCTCGGCGACGCGAGCTTCCACGCCGGGCTCGAACTGGTCGGCGGCGTGGTCGGCCTCATGGCCGGCATCGCGATCACCGTGCGTTACTCGGCCCTGGCCGAGCGCACCGACCTGCTGATCGGGCTGGCGTTCTTCGCCAACGGAACCGCCGATGTGGTCCACGGCACGCTGGCGATGGTGGCGGCGCGGGGCTGGCCGGCTGGGCTGTCGCTGGAGCTGCTGGTCGCCGGCACCTACGTGACCGGACGGTTCATGATGGCGATGCTCCTGCTCGGCGCCCCGGTCGTGGCGGGGCGCATGTGGGCGCAGGAACGCCCCGAGCGCCTGCGGACGGTGATCGTCGCCGCGTGCGCTGCGATCGCGATCAGCGCGGCACTGACGGCTTTCGCGGCGCAGCTGACCGCCCTCCCGCGGCTCGTCCTGCCGGAGAACCTGATCGCCCGCCCGGCGGACTTCTTCAGCGGCGTGGTCCTGGCGGTCGCCGCGCTCGTGCTGCTCCGCCACCACATCCGCACCGGTGATCGCATGATCTGGTGGGTGACGATCGCGGCGGCGATCGCTGCCGCGGGGCAGATCATCATGGGGTTTTCGACCCAGCTGTACGACGCCGCCTTCGACGTAGCGCACGCCTACAAGATCCTGGGTTACGCGGTCCCGCTGGTGGCCCTTTCCCTGTACCACGTCGGCGTCATCGCCGAACGCGACCGCTACGCCGCCGCGGTGCGGCGCTACACCCGCGAGCTGGAGCGCGCCAACGAGGAACTCGAGGTCGCCAGCGACGCCAAGAGCTCGTTCGTGTCGGTGGTCTCGCACGAGCTGCGCACGCCGCTGACGTCGATCCTGGGCTTCGCGTCGATGATGCGTGAGTACTGGGACTCCACTCCCGACGCGGAGAAGAGGCAGTACCTGGAGGTGATCGAGCGGCAGGCCGACCGGCTGTCGCGGCTGGTCAACGACCTGTTGGCGATCTCGCGCTTGGAGTCCGGCGTGATCGAGGTGCGTCGGCGCGACCTCGAGGTGGCACCTTGCCTGAAGCAGACCTTGAGCGATCTTGGAGACGTGGCCGCGTTCGTGTCCGTCAACGTCGCCGATGACCTGGTCGTCCACGCCGATCCCGATCACCTCGAACGCATCCTGGTGAACCTGGTGGGGAACGCCAGCAAGTACGGCGAGCCGCCCATCACCGTCGAGGCGTACCGCGCCGACGGTGCCGTCGAGATCACGGTGGCCGATCACGGCCCGGGGGTGCCGTCGTCGTTCAAGCCCAACCTGTTCGAGAAGTTCGCTCAGGCCGAGTCCGGGTACACGCGCTCGTCCCAGGGGACCGGTCTGGGTCTGGCGATCACCCGCGGTCTGGTCAGCGTCCAGGGGGGAGAGATCTGGTACGAAGACAACGAACCGCACGGGGCGCGATTCTGCGTGCGGCTGCCGGAAGGGGGGCCCGATGCGGTTGCTGGTCGTTGACGACGAGCCGTCCGTGCTGCTGCTCGTGTCGGCCAACGTCCGTGCCTGGGGTCACGAGGTCGTCACGGCTGCCACGGTGGATGAGGCGCGCGCGCAGTGTGAGGGCGGCGGGATCGACGTGATGCTGCTGGACGTGTCGATGCCGTCCATGGACGGCCCCACGTTCCTGCGCTGGCTGCGCGCGGCCGGATGCGAACCGGGCCGGGTGTTCCTGCTGTCGGCCATCGCGCCCGAGGAGCTCGAGCGGCTCGCCGCCGACCTGAACGTCGACCACATCACCAAGCCGTTCACGGCGCCCGGGCTGCGCGACGCGCTCCTCCCGGTGATCGAGCAAGCGTCGTGAGCGACGCTCCGCAGGAGCGGCGCGAGAGGAGCTGTCTTCGGTCTCCTAAGACCGCGACGGAGGTGTACCCGTGAGCGACGCTCTGCAGGAGCGGCGCGAGAGGAGCTGTCTTCGGTCTCCTAAGACCGCGACGGAGGTGTACCCGTGAGTGGCGAGGGTTCCGCCGGGCGCATCCTGATCATCGAGGATGATCAGGACATCGCAGACCTGATCCGCGCCCAGCTCCAGAAGGAGGGGTACCGCGTCGACGCCGCGCCGGGCGGGCAGGAGGGGATCGACGCTGCGCTGGCCGATCCCCCCGACGTCGTGATCCTCGACCTACGCATGAACCCGGTCGACGGCTTCGAGGTGCTCCGCGCACTCGGGGAGGACGGCCGCACCGATCAGGTCCCCGTCCTCGTGGTGTCGATCCTGGAGGAGGAGGGACGCGCGCGGGCTGCCGGCGCCAAGGGGTTCGTTCTCAAGCCGTTCCGCCCCGCCAACGTCACCGACGCCGTGCGGCAGCTGCTGCCTTGACGGGTCGGCTGACAGGGGACCGCTTCAGCTCCCCGTGAACCGCGGTGGGCGCCGCTCGCGCGCCGCAGCGATCCCCTCGGCGACGTCGTCGGATGCGTAGTTGCGGGCCTGGTAGGCCGCTTCGGCGTCGAGTTGCTCGTCCAGCGACCGCGCCCACGTGTCGCGCAGGCTCACCTTGAGCTGGCGGACCACCCGCGGGGCCGACCCAGCGATCCGCCCCGCCAGCTCCATCGCACGCGGCAGCACGCGCTCGACAGGCAGCGCCTCCAGCGCCCCGCCCCAGGCTGCGACGTCGCGTCCGCGCACGACCCGGCCGGTGTAGAGCAGCTCGGCGGCGCGCTGGCGCCCGACGAGACGTGGCAGGAGCCACGATCCGCCCATGCCGGGGTGGAGCCCGACGCGCGCGAACGTCAACCCGATCCGGGCGTCGTCGGCGACGACCACGAGATCGCACGCGAACGCCAGACACGCACCGGCTCCGATGGCGTGGCCGTTCACGGCCGCGACGACCGGCACCGGTAGTTCCCGGACCGACAGGAACGCCCGGTAGAAGCGGCGCATGGCGGCCGAGGCGTCGACCCCCTCCTCACGGGCCGCCCGGGCGTGCTCCTCCAACATCGCCAGGTCACCACCGGCACTGAACGCGGCCCCGGCACCGGTCAGCACCGCGACGCGGAGCTCGTCGTCCACGGCCAGGTCGGTGATCGCGTCGTGCAGCGCAGCCCCCATCTGCGAGGTCATCGCGTTGCGACGGTCGGCGTCGTCGAGCGTGACGACCGCGATGCCGCGGTCACCGCGGTCGGTGCGGACCGTCCCCACACGCGCCTCCGACTCGCGGTCGGGCGTGGACGGGCGCTGGCCTTCCAGGCCGGCCTTGGGCCTTTCAGGGCGGCTCAGGCGGGGCCCTGCTCCTCCAGCTGGCCGCGGACCGCTCCGCCCGGGTACTCCTCGTTGTGGACGTTGACGTAGAAGGCGTCCGGGTCGGCGAAGATCTCGTCGACCAGAGCCTGGTCGACGTCGACGCAACCGTTGGCGGTGAACTCACCGTCCTGCGCCGTGAACGTCGGGGCGAAGTCGACGACGATGTCGCCCGCCTCCTCCTCGGTGCCCTCGTGGATGTGTGCGGCGGCGGGGTCGTCGACGTTCTCGACGCTGAGGTTGTAACAGATGCTGCCCGGGCCGGGGGTGTCCACCTTCGCGGTCCCCACTCCGTCGGGGTCGCCTGACTCTGGGACCTCCGCCTCACCGGTCAAGGTCGCCCCGAGCACGACGTGCTCGAGGCCATCGACGGGTGCCGTGGCCTCCATGCCGACGGTCGCGGTCGGGGTCGGGGTCGGCGTCGGCGTGGGCTCCTCCTCCGGTTCACCGTCCCCGCAGGCGGCCAGCGCCAACGCCAACGCCGCTGTGACGGTCACCCAACGTCCTGCGCGCATCTGTCTCTCCTGGTGGGGGTCCGGGCGAGCCTAGCGGCGCGACTGCAGCCGCTGTGCGTTGCGTGATGGCGGCAAGGGCACGCGACAGCGGCCGGGCCGGGCCCACCCTGCACCGGTTCCTCGGAGATGTCGCCGGGCCCTCGTACCGTGGTTCATCACGTCGGAAGCTCCGCGGCCGGCGCACGCGGTGCCAGGGACGTGCGACCAGGAGCGTGAACGATGACCAGCGTGGACGGACGGGCTCGGCTCCGTGACAGCGCTGCTGCGAACAGGCACGTCGCGGTGGTCGACGGTGCGCTGCGGGTGACCGACTGGCGGACCGGCGCGCCCGAGGTCGTGCGCTACTTCGAGGATCGCCTCGCCGAGGATGCCGGCGGGGACCTCGCCGACGTGCTGGAGGCCGCACTCAAGGTCGGCGTGGTGGCGCTGTCGACAGCCGGCGTGTCGGTCAACGTCGATGTCGTCGACAAGGAGTTCCAACGGCTGGCCCGGCAGCTGCAGGACGTGCTCGAGGAGCGGGTGCGGCAGCTGCACGAGGCGCTCGACGCCGCGTTCTCCGAGGACGGCGGGGCACTCCGGACCGCCTTGGAGCGCTACCTGGGTCAGGACGGGGCGGTCGCCGAGCTGTTCGACCCCAACCGGCGCGACAGCGCAGTGAGCCGCATCCGCGACCTGCTGGCCGAGCACCTCGACGGCGACGACTCCACGCTGCACCGCATCCTGGACGTCACCGACCGGTCCAGTCCGCTGACCAGCTGGAAGGAGCAGATCGACGGCGGCTTCGAGCGGCTGCGCCGGCAGCTGGAGGACTACCGCAGGGACATCTCCGAGCACGCCGCCGCCGAGCGCGCCGCCAGTCAGGCGCGCGCCGACGAACGTGAGAAGGGAACCGCCAAAGGTCGCGCCTACGAGGAGCTCGTGTTCGCGGCCGTCAGCCGTATCGCCGCTGTGCTTGGCGACACCACCGAGCCGACGGGAGACGCGACCGGCGTGGGCGGTCGGAAGGTCGGCGACGTGGTCGTCACGCTCAACGGCCGCGACACCCGCGGGGCGACGGTCCGCCTGGTGTTCGAAGCCAAGGACGCAGCCGTGGGGCTCACACCGATCCTGCGCGAGCTGGAGCACGCCCGTGACAACCGCGGCGCCGCTGCGGCGATCGCGGTGTACAGCCGCGAAGCGCACCTGCCGTCGGGCGCTTCCCCGTTCCGGGAGCACGGCGGGGGCCGCTACCTGTGCCTGCTCGACAAGGACACCGAGGACGCCCTTTGCCTGCAGGTGGCCTACAGGCTCGCGCGGTTCTGGGCGCTGGCGGACCTGGCTGACGACGGCGGGGACGTCGACGTCCGCAGCGTCCGCGACGACGTCGAGGCGGCTCGCCACCAGCTGCAGAACATCTCCTCGGCGAAGTCCGCCCTCACCCGGATGCGCAACGCCGTGGACGAGGCGGTGACCGGCGTGCACGGGCAGCTGGAGACCTTCCGCGCGGACCTGCTGGAGCTTCTCGACCGCATCGACGGGCGGATCCGCCTCAGCGGGGACACCTGACCCCACCCGGGCGGCAGTCGCCCAGCCGATCCTGTTGCCGCGGTCGTCGCCCCGCGTGTACGCTCCGCCCCGAGCAACGGCGCTCCGCCTGGTGGGGCGCCGTTGTCTGCGTCTTCGGCGGGGACCGTGGTCGGTGACGTCGAGACGCGATCGTCACACCGGCGCTGGCTCGGATGGTGACGTGCGCCTCCCGAGGCGCACCAACCCGGGCACGGCGTGACCGCACTGGGAGGGAGACACGGTATGACCGGCCAGCGATCCGCCCCGGCCGGGCCGGGGCTGTACGACGCCCGCTTCGAACGCGACGCGTGCGGCATCGGGTTCGTCGCCCACGTCGACGGCCGGCCCCGCCGGGAGACGGTGCAGATGGGCTTGGAGGGCCTGTGCGGCGTGACCCACCGTGGAGCGGTCGCAGCGGACGCCAAGAGCGGTGACGGCGCCGGTCTGATGGCGCAGCTGCCCCGGGAGCTGCTGGCCGCGGAAGCCGAGCGGCTGACAGGCGCCGCGGTCGATTCAGACCGGCTGGGGGTCGCGTTCCTGTTCCTCGACGCCCGCGACGACGCCGACGGGGCGGCCGCGCGCGACGTCGCACGCAGCGCCGTGCTGGACGCCCTCCGTGCCGAGGGCCTGGAGTTCGTCGCGTGGCGCCCCGTCCCCGTCGACGCCGACGCGATCGGTGAGATCGCCCGGCGTACCGTGCCGCACCTGGTCCAGGCGCTGTTCGTCCGCCCGGCGGACGTCGACGACGACGAGGCCGAGCGGGTCACCTTCCGCGCCCGTCGCCGGGCCCGGAGGACCTGCGCGACGGCCGGCGTGCGCTACTACGCCGCGTCGTGGTCGCTGCGGACGGTGACGTACAAGGCGCTGTGCAACGGCGAGGACCTCGGACCGTTCTACCTCGACCTCGCCGACGATCGCTTCGCGTCCGGCTTCGTGATCTTCCACTCCCGGTACTCGACGAACACCGCTCCGACGTGGGAACGCGCCCAGCCGTACCGGATGCTGTGCCACAACGGCGAGATCAACACGATCGACGGCAACGTCAACCTGATGCGCGCCCGTGAAGCCGACCTCGGTGCGGACTGGGTCGACGCCGCGCTGATCCACCCGGTCATCGAAACGGACCAGTCCGACTCGGCGAAGCTGGACAACGCCCTGGAGCTGCTGGTCCGCGGCGGCCGCGACGTCCGCCACGGCCTGGCCATGTTGATCCCGGCGGTGTGGGAAGGTCAGCGCGCCACCGACCCGGCCGTGCGCGACTTCTACCGCTACCACTCGTGCCTGGTCGAGCCGTGGGACGGTCCCGCCGGGGTGATCTTCACCGACGGTCGCCGGGTCGGCGCGGCGCTGGACCGCAACGGGCTCCGGCCGCTGCGCTACCTGGTCTGCGAGGACGGCTACGTGATCGCCTGCTCCGAGGTCGGGGCGGTCCGCACCGCCGCGACGTCCGCCCGCCCCGACGGGCACGGCACCGTCCGTCGGGAGCGGCTGGGTCCGGGGCAGATGGTCTGCGTCGACCCGTCTGAGGGTGGCCTGCAGGAGGACGTCGAGATCAAGCAGCGGCTCGCCGGGCAGGCCCCGTACGGGCAGTGGCTCCGTGCCGAGCTCAAGCCGGCCGCCGCCGGACGGCCCGTCGAGGTGGTCGCCCAGGACGTGGCCCGCCGCCAGCTGGCGTACGGGTTCACCAAGGAGGAACTCACCTCGATCCTGCGGCCGATGGCGACCGAAGGCAAGGAACCGACCTCCTCGATGGGGGAGGACACCCCGATGCCGCCGGTCGCGCAGTGGCACCGCCCCGTCACCCACTACCTCAAGCAACGGTTCGCTCAGGTCACCAACCCACCGATCGATCACCTGCGCGAGAACGAGGTGATGAGCCTGCGGACGCTGCTCGGGCCGCGCCGCCCCATCCTGGAGGAGACGTCGCAAGGCGCACGGCTGGTCGAGCTCGAGTCGTTCCTGCTGTACCCCGACGGGTTGCGCGGGATCGTCCTCGACGCCGACATCCCGTTCGCCGTGCAGGCGGTCGACGCGACCTTCCCCGTCGCCGAGGGCCCCGGCGGGCTGTGGCCTGCCCTGGTCCGCCTCGGCGACGAGGCCGCCACCGCGGTGCGTGGTGGCGCGGGCATCGTCGTGGTCAGCGATGTGGGGTCGGACGAGGAACGCTGCCGCATCCCGATCCTGCTCGCGATCGGGGCGGTCCACCAGCGGCTGCTGCGTGACGGGCTGCGGACGCGGACCAGTCTGGTGGCCGAGACCGACGAAGGCCGCGACACCCACGACATGGCCTGCCTGCTGGGCTACGGCGCCGACGCGATCGTGCCCAGGTTGGCGTTCGAGACGTTCGCGCACCTGGCGGAAGAGGGCCTGATCCGCGGCGACGACCTGTCAGGCGGCGACGCGCAGGAGCGCTACCGCACCGCGCTGGAGGACGGCGTGTTGAAGATCCTGTCGAAGATGGGCATCTCCACGGTCGACGCCTACCGCAGTGCCCAGATCTTCGAGGCCGTGGGGCTCGGCGCCGAGGTGGTCGACCTGTGCTTGACCGGGACCGTGAGCCAGCTCGGGGGGCTCACGTTCGACGATCTCGCTGAGGACGTGCTCCGCCAGCACGCGGACGCGTTCGCCGCGCCGGTCATCGACGGTGACATCACCTTGCCCAGCCCGAGCGTGATCAAGTTCAGCCGCCGGGGGGAGGAGTACCACGACATCAACCCCGATGTGGTCGGGGCGCTGCACGACGCGCTGGGTCTGGGCAAGAAAGCCAAGATGGAACCGTTCGGACCGAACGGCGAGCGTGGCCTGTCCACCGCCGAGGGACGCGCCGCGCACCTGCTGGCACGCGCCACCGCCGAGGGCCGCTACGAGCTGTATGAACGTTTCGCTGAGCTGATCGCCCACCGCCCGCACGTCGCCCCCCGCGACCTGCTGCGGTTGCGCCGTGGCGTCCAACCCGTCGGCCTCGACGAGGTCGAGCCGGTCAGCGCCATCGTGCGGCGCTTCTCGACCGGTGCGATGTCACACGGTGCCCTGTCCGCCGAGGCCCACGAGACGTTGGCGATCGCGCTGAACATGATCGGCGGTCGCGCCAACTCCGGGGAGGGGGGCGAGGACCCGGCGCGGTACCGCACCCGCGGCACCGCGGTGGACCGCAACTGCGCCATCAAACAGGTGGCGTCGGGGCGTTTCGGGGTCACCCCCGAGTACCTGTCGTTCGCCGACGAGCTGCAGATCAAGATGGCGCAGGGCTCCAAGCCGGGAGAGGGCGGCCAGATCCCCGGCCACAAGGTCAGCGAGGAGATCGCACGGCTGCGACACACCACGCCCGGCGTGACGCTGATCAGCCCCCCACCGCACCACGACATCTACTCGATCGAGGACCTCGCGCAGCTGATCTACGACCTCAAGCAGATCAACCCCCGGGCGGAGGTCTCGGTGAAGCTGGTCGCCGAGGTCGGCGTCGGGCAGATCGCCGCAGGGGTGGTCAAGGGCCTCGCCGACGCCGTCCAGATCTCCGGCCACGACGGCGGCACCGGAGCGTCGCCGCTGTCGTCGATCCAGCACGCCGGGATGCCGTGGGAGCTGGGCCTGGCAGAGACCCAGCAGACCCTCCGGCTCAACGGCCTCCGCGGTCGCGTCCGCGTCCGGGTCGACGGCGGCTTGAAGACCGGCCGTGACGTCCTGGTCGCGGCCCTGCTGGGTGCCGACCAGTACTCGTTCGGCACGGCGGCGCTCCTGGCCGAAGGGTGCATCCTGGTGCGGACCTGCCACCGCAACACCTGCCCGGTGGGGATCGCCACCCAGCGCCCGGATCTGCGCGAACGGTTCGAGGGCAACCCCGAGCAGGTGGCGGCGTACCTGACGTTCGTCGCTGAGGAGGTGCGCCACGGCCTGGCCGCGCTGGGCGTGCGGTCGCTGGAAGAGGCGATCGGCCGGGTCGACCTGCTCGAACCCCGCCCCGCCGAGGGCCGCGCCGCGCGGCTCGACGTGACGCCACTGCTGGCCGACGTCGGGGAGGAACCGCGCCGGTTCACCGGGACGCTGCCGATCCAGCGGCCCCACAGCGACATGGATGCACAGGTCTTCGACGACGCGCTAGAGACCGTCTTCCTCGGTGGAGTCGTCGAGTACGTCTACGAGGTGCGCAACGCCGACCGCACGGTCGGTGCGCGTCTGGGTGGAGCGATCGGGCTCGAGTTCGGCCGCAGCGCACCGAACGGCACCGCCCGGCTGCGGTTCCACGGCGAGGCCGGCCAGTCGTTCGGTGCGTTCCTGTCCGACGGCGTCGAGCTGGTCCTCACCGGCGAGGCCAACGACTACGTCGGCAAGGGCATGGCCGGCGGGCGCATCACGATCCGCCCGCCGGACGACGACGCCGGCGACCCGGTCCTGCTGGGCAACACCGTCCTGTACGGCGCCACCGGCGGGGAGCTGTTCGCCGCCGGCCGGGCCGGCGAACGGTTCGCTGTGCGCAACTCCGGGGCGTGGGCGGTGGTCGAGGGGACCGGCGACCACGCCTGCGAGTACATGACCAACGGTGTGGTGGTCATCCTCGGACCGACCGGGAACAACCTCGGTGCGGGGATGAGCGGCGGTGAGGCGTTCATCTACGACCCGACCTCGGAGGTGCTGGCCAAGGTCAACCGCCAGCTGGTCGAGGCTCGCCGCCCCGACGGCTACCAGCTGCAGGCGCTGTACGACCTCGTGGCGCGGCACGCGACGCAGACCGGTTCGCGGCGGGCGGCGCAGCTGCTGGCCGACTGGGGCGTCACCCGCGACCACTTCTGGCGGGTCGCACCCAAGAGCGAACTGGAGCGGGTGGCATCGGCGGAGGGGGCCCAGGCCACCCAGAGGTGAGCGCCGCGAGTTCCGGTGGCGGCTGACCCAGTCGGGCCGGGTGCCGGCGCTCACGGTTCCTGCGCCGGCACGGCTAGCCTGACCGGCTGGCGGAGAGGTCCCAACGCCAGGGGTCGCCAGTGGGGAAGGTCCGCAGCGTGCTGGCTGCAGCCTGCCTGATTGTGGTGACGGCTGTCGCTGGGGCGGCGGGGGCGGACGATCTGGACGCGGTGCGGGCGCGCCGCGCCGACCTGCAGGGGCGGTTGGACGCCGCGGCGCAACGCCTGGCCGACATCGAGGCCCGCGCCGGCGAACTCGCGACCGAGCGTGACGCGCTCGCGCAGCAGCTGGCCACCTTCCAGACGGAGATCCAGGCCGCGGCCGGTCGGACCCAGGACCGGGTCCGGTCGCTGTACAAGCGCGGCCCGGTCGATCCGATGATCGTGATGCTCACCACCGAGGACCCCGGCGAAGCCCTGGAGCGGGCCGCGATCGTCGCCGGCCTGGTCCGTGACGACCGAGCCGTCGGCGAGGCGGCCGCGGCGAGACGGGTCCAGACCGCTGCGGTGGCCTCCCGGCTCGAGGAGCGCCAGGCGGAGCTCGACGCGGCCGTCGCCGCGCAGCGGGGGGCGTGGGCGGGCCTGCAAGCCGACCTGCAGGAGGCTGCGGCCCTGGAGCGACGGCTGGAGGAGGAGGCCCGCCGCCGCGCAGAAGCCGAGGCCCGCCGTCGTGCGGCGCAGCAGGCCAGCCGTCGTGCTGCCCAGCAGACGCGTCGCCGTGCCGCCGCGGCCAGCCGCGCCGCCGCCCCGGCCGCCGCCCCGGCCGCCGCCCCGCGGGTCGCCGGCGCCTACGCCTGCCCGGTCGGGCAGCCGCGGACCTTCACCGACACCTGGGGAGCGCCACGCTCGGGCGGCCGCCGCCACCGCGGCACCGACATCCTCGCCCCCTACGGCACGCCGATCTACGCCGTGACCGACGGCGTGGTCGACATCCGCTCGTACGGTTCCAGCGCCGGGAACTGGGCGATCTTCCGGGGAGCGAACGGCGACCAGTACTGGTACCTGCACCTGCAGTCGTGGACGGTCCGTGACGGGGCGCGGGTCCGTGCCGGGACACAGATCGGGACCAACGGCGACACGGGCAACGCGCGGGGCACCCCGCACCTGCACTTCGAGCGTCACCCCGGCGGAGGCGGGGCGGTCAACCCGTACTCGTTCCTGCGCCGCATCTGCTGACTGGCCCGGTCACCCGGCTGTGGCGCGGGGGTCGGCGCGACCCGGTGCCGGCCGTGGACACCGGGTTGCGGTGACGCGTCTCGCGCGTCGATCGCCGGTACCCTCACGTCGCGCCGCGGACGATCGTCGCCCGCCGAGCGCACCGGCTGTTCGATGACCCCACCCCCCCAGCCCCAGACCCAGCCCCAGACCCAGGCCCAGACCCAGGCCCAGACCCTCCACCACGTTGTGGTCCGCTTCGCGGGCGACTCCGGCGACGGCATGCAGCTGACGGGCGACCGGTTCACCGTCCAGACCGCCGAGGTGGGGAACGACCTGGCGACGCTCCCGGACTACCCGGCGGAGATCCGCGCGCCGGCCGGGACCACTGCCGGGGTCTCGTCGTTCCAGCTGCAGTTCAGCGACGAGGACATCCTCACCCCCGGCGACGCCCCGGACGTGCTCGTCGCGATGAACGCCGCCGCTTTGAACAAGCACCTGGGCGACCTGCCGCGCGGAGCGACCCTGATCGTCAACGGCGACGGGTTCGACCGCGGCAACCTCAAGAAGGCCGGGTACGTCACCAACCCGCTCGAGGACGGGTCCCTGGACCCCTACCGGGTGTACGAGGTGGCCCTCAACGAGCTCACCGGCCGTGCTCTGCAGGGCATGGTCGAGCAGAAGCAGATCACCAGCAAGGACGCCAGCCGGGCGAAGAACATGTTCGCTCTGGGGCTGGTGTCGTGGATGTTCTCCCGGCCGATCGACTCGACCGTGTCGTGGCTGCAGGAGAAGTTCGCCAAAGCTCCGGCCATCGCCGCGGCCAACGTCGGAGCGCTCAAGGCCGGCTTCCACTTCGGCGAGACCACCGAGCTGTTCTCGCACCGCTACGAGGTGAAGCCCGCCAAGCTCCCACCCGGGCGCTACCGCAACATCAGTGGCAACCTCGCGTTGGCGTACGGCCTGATCGCCGCGAGCGTGCAATCGGGTTTGCCGCTGTTCTACGGCTCGTACCCGATCACCCCGGCGTCGGACATCCTGCACGAGCTGTCCCGTCACAAGCGATTCGGTGTGCGCACGTTCCAGGCCGAGGACGAGATCGCCGCGGTCGGTGCCGCGCTCGGCGCGTCGTTCGGAGGGGCGCTGGGGGTCACGGCGTCGTCGGGTCCCGGCCTGGCGCTCAAGGCCGAGACGATGGGGTTGGCCGTCGCGGTCGAGTTGCCGCTGGTGGTCGTCGACGTGCAGCGCGGTGGCCCCTCTACCGGGCTGCCCACCAAGACCGAGCAGGCCGACCTGCTGCAGGTGATGTTCGGCCGCAACGGCGAAGCGCCCGTCCCGGTGGTCGCCGCGCGCTCTCCTGGTGACTGCTTCTCGGCGGCGCTGGAGGCAGCACGTCTCGCCCTGCGCTACCGCACCCCCGTGGTGTTGCTCTCCGACGGGTACCTGGCCAACGGAAGCGAACCGTGGCGGATCCCCGACGTCGACCACCTGCCGAACCTGGCGGCCGAGTTCGCCACCGAGCCCAACGCCGAGGACGGCACCTTCCAGCCGTTCCGGCGTGACCCGCAGACGTTGGCGCGCCCGTGGGCGCTGCCGGGCACCCCCGGCCTCGAGCACCGCATCGGAGGCCTGGAGAAGGCGGACGTCACTGGGGACATCTCCTACGACCCCGACAACCACCACCGTATGACGCTGCTGCGGCAGGCGAAGATCGACGGGATCGCTGCGGACATCGGCGCACCCGAGGTCGACGGCAACGACCACGCTGACCTGCTTGTGGTCGGCTGGGGATCCACCTACGGGCCGATCCGGGCGGCGGTGCAGCGTGTGCGCCAGGCAGGGGGGAGCGTCGCGCATCTGCACCTGCGCCACCTCAACCCGTTCCCGGCGGGCCTCGGCGACGTCCTGGGCCGCTACGACCGGATCCTGGTGCCCGAGATGAACCTGGGGCAGCTGCGGATGCTGCTGCGCAGCCGCTACCTGGTCGAGGCCACCGGGTACAACCAGGTCCGTGGCCAGCCGTTCCGCGCCGCGGAGCTGCAGGAGGTCATCGAGGCGGTCCTCCGCGGGCGCGACCCACACCACCAGGAGGTGGCGGTATGACCCAGGGACGCACCCTGACCCGCAAGGACTTCACGTCCGACCAGGACGTGCGTTGGTGCCCCGGTTGCGGCGACTACGCCATCCTCGCTGCCGTCCAGGGCCTCCTGCCCGAGCTCGGCGCGGTCCCCGAGCGGACGGTGTTCGTCTCCGGGATCGGGTGCGCCGCCCGGTTCCCGTACTACATGGCCACCTACGGGTTGCACTCGATCCACGGCCGCGCCCCCGCGATCGCCACCGGCCTGGCGGTGACCCGCCCCGACCTCGACGTGTGGATCGTCACCGGCGACGGCGACGCGCTCTCGATCGGCGGCAACCATCTGATCCACGCGCTGCGCCGCAACGTCAACCTCAAAATCCTGCTGTTCAACAACGAGGTGTACGGGCTGACCAAGGGCCAGTACTCGCCGACCTCACGGGTCGGGCAGGTCACCAAGTCCTCGCCGATGGGGGCGATCGACCAGCCTTTCAACCCCATCAGCCTGGCGCTGGGGGCCGAGGCGACGTTCGTGGCCCGCACGCTCGACAACGACCGCGACCACCTGCAGCGCACGTTGCGGGCAGCCTACGAGCACCGCGGCACCGCGTTCATCGAGATCTTCCAGAACTGCATCGTCTTCAACGACGACGCGTTCCTGACGGTCCGCGATCGTGCGACCGGGGGCCACAACCGGATCGAGCTCGTGCACGGCCAGCCGATCGTGTTCGGCCCCGACGACGACCGCCGGGCGGTGGTGACCAAGGAGGGCGGCGGCGTGGAGGTCCTCCCGCTCCGGGAGGCAGGTGACCGGGTCGTGGTGCACGACGCGCACGCCGACGACCCGACGCGGGCGTTCGCCGTGTCGCGCCTGACCGACCGCGCCGGTCCGGCTCCCTTCGGGATCTTCCGCCAGGTCCAACGACCGCTGTACGAGGAGCTTCTCGACGCGCAGGTCGAGCAAGCGCAGGGTCACGGGACTGCCAACCTGTCAGCCCTGCTGTCCAGCGGCAACGTCTGGGACGTCCCCGGGGACTGACCGACGTCGGGTCGGGCTGGCGCGATGCTCGGCGCGCGGTCTGTATCCCTCAGCGACCTGCCGCGGCCCAGGGCCAGTCACGGGCGAAGGGTGTGGCAGGCGCCCTCACCCGCCACGGCGGGCCGGGTGGACGCGGTCGCAGCGGCGGCAGGTCGCCCGCACCGTGGTCGGCAGGATCTGGACGTCGAGTCGACCGCCGCAGCCGGCGCAGTGGCGTGGCGGGTCCAACTGCAGCTGCTCCACGCACGGTTCGTGTCCCGCTCCGCTGACCGTCGCGCGTCGGCCACACGCCGGGCAGAACGTCACCGTCACAGCAGCCCCTGCAGCGCCCGGACGGGGACGTCGAGCTCGGCGAGCATCGCCACGTCGTCCTGCGGTGTCCGCCCCAGCGTCGTGAGGTAGTTGCCGATGATCATCCCGTTGACGCCGCCGAGGATCCCCGCGGCTTGCAGGTCGCGCAGGGCGACCTCGCGGCCGCCGGCGTAACGCAGCAGGGTCCACGGCAGGATCAGCCGGAACAGGGCGATCGCGTGGAGCGCTTCGCGCGGCTGGAGCGGACGGCGGTCGGCCAGCGGTGTCCCCGGTCGTGGGTTGAGGAAGTTCAGGGGTGTCTCCGAGGGTTCGAACGCCGCCAGCTGGAGCGCCAGCTCCGCGCGCTGAGCGCGGGTCTCGCCCATCCCCACGATCCCGCCGGTGCACACGCGCATCCCGTGCTCGCGGACCAGATGCAGGGTCTCGGCTCGCTCCTCCCAGCTGTGGGAGGACACGATCCTGGCGAAGTAGGAACGGGCGGTTTCGAGGTTGTGGTTGTAGGTGACCACGCCGGCGTCGGACAGCCGGCGGGCCTGGTGGCTGTCGAGGATGCCGGCGCTGACCGCCACGCCGAGCTCGGTGGTGGCGTGCACCGCCGCGACCAGATCGAGGATGTGGCGCAGGAGCCGCTCGTCGGGGCCGCGGACGGCGAACACCAGGCAGAACTCGGTGGCCCCGCTGTCCTGTGCCTCCCGGGCGGCTGCGGCCACCTCGTCGGGGTCCAGCAGCGGCTGCGGTTTCACCGGCGAGGGGAACACCGACGACTGCGAGCAGAACGCGCAGTCCTCAGGACAGCCGCCGGTCTTGGCCGACACGATCGACTCCAGGGAGACCTCCGGGCCGGCCCAGGCGAGCCGGACGCGGTGTGCCAGCGCGAGGAGGTCGTCGAGGTGGTCGTCGCCGAGCTCGGCGAGCGCGAACGCGGCGTCGACCTCGATCGGCTCCATCCGTCCGACGAGAGCCGCCTCCACGTCGCTCAGGAGACGGTCGGGGTCGGCGAGGTACGCGGCGACCTCGCCGAGGTCGGGACGCGGATCGAGGCGCGAGGGATCAGCCACCACGGACGCTCCTGGATGATCGTTGGGTCACCGGCGCCCCAGCGTAGGCCGCACACGTCGGCCGGCGCGGGCGCGCCAGCACGCAGATGAGCGCGTCGCCCGCCGGGCGGTGCCGGCCGGCGGTGTCAGGTGCGGGCCGGAGCTGTCAGGTGCGGGGCGGCGGTGTCAGGTGCGGGCCGGAGCTGTCAGGTGCGGGGCGGCGGTGTCAGGTGCGGGCCGGAGCTGTCAGGGTGCGGGGCGGCGGTGTCAGGTGCGGGCCGGAGCTGTCAGGGTGCGGGGCGGCGGTGTCAGGTGCGGGCCGGAGCTGTCAGGTGGCGGGGCGGCGGAGACAGGTGCCCGCCGGGGCTGTCAGGGGTCCTCGTGCGCGACCGCGAGGCCCTCGCTTCGGTCCCAGACGCCGCCGAGCTCGGGAGCGAACCACCCGCAGCAGCGCCCGAGCCGGGGGACGCCGGCGAGGTCCAGTCGGGGAACCACGCCCGAGAGCCCGCACGGCGAGAGGCGGTCCAGTTCGGCGAGGTTGGTGCGGGTCGCCAGGTCCGGGTCGGGCGGGTAGCCGCACACCACCAGCCCGGCGAGCGCAACGCCCCGCGCGGCGAGCGCCTCCACGGTCAGCGTGGTGTGGTTGAGCGTGCCCAGGCCCGGCCGGGCGACGACCACGACCGGAAACTGCAGCGCAGCAGCCACGTCGACCACGGTCGTCCCGTCGGTGCCCAGCTCCACCAGCAGGCCACCGGCGCCCTCCACCACCAGGACCGCGCCGGGTTGGTCGGCCGCCGCGGCGGTGGGTGCGGCCAGGAGCTGCGTGCGTGTCAGTTGGCGCCCCGCGAGGCGGGCGCCCACGGCCGGGGCGACAGCCGGGTCGATGCGCGGTCCGCAGACGGCGGTCAGGCCCGTCAGCGACCGCACCGTGGCGGCGTCGTCGTCGCCGTCGGCGACGCCCGACTGCACCGGTTTGACGTAGACCACGTCGTGCCCTGCGTCGGCCCAGCAGCGCGCGAGTGCAGCGGCCACGACCGTCTTGCCCACTGCGGTGTCCGTGCCGCTGACGACCACGCCGCGGGGCGGGGTGGGTGGAGACGGTGACCCGGTCACGCCGCCGTCGCGGTCACCGCGTCGGTGAAGGCGTCGATCGCGAGGGCGATGTCCGCGTCGGTGTGCGTGGCCATCACGGTCGCGCGGAGACGTGCCGTGCCTTCTGGCACCGACGGGGGACGGATCGCGACGGCGAGCACTCCGCGGCGGGCGAGAGCCGCCATGGCGTCGAGCGTGGCGCGGTTGCTCCCGACCACGACGGGCACGATGCACGCGTGGGGTTCGGCCACAGCCAGGCCGGCGGCGGTGACGCCAGCGGCGAGCCCACGGGCGTGGGCGACCGCACGTGTACGCCGCTGCGGTTCCTGGCGTGCGAGGCGCAGCGCACACGCCGCTGCGGCCACCGCCGGCGCGGCGAGGGCGGTGTCGAAGATGAACGGCCGTGCCCGGTTGGTCAGAAGCCGGATCAGCGGGGCGCGGCCGACCACGAACCCGCCGGTCGAGCCCAGCGCCTTGGACAGGGTCCCGACCACGGCGTGCACCCGGCCTTCACAGCCCAGGGCCGCGACCGTTCCCCGCCCGTCGGGACCGACCACCCCGGTGCCGTGGGCGTCGTCGACCACGACTGCTGCGCCGTGCCGTTCCGCGGCGTCGCACAATGCGGGCAGCGGCGCGAGGTCGCCGTCCATGGAGAAGACCCCGTCGGTGACGAGCACGCGACGGCCGGGCGCATCGGCCAGGAGCCGCTCGGCGTGCTCCGCGTCGCCGTGGCGGTAGATCCGCACCTCCGCCCGTGACAGCCGGCAGGCGTCGACGATCGAGGCGTGGTTCAGCTCGTCGGACACGATCGTGTCCCCGGGCCCGGCCGTCACCGTCAGCACGCCGAGGTTGGCCAGGTAGCCCGACGAGAACAGCAGCGCGGCCTCCTCGCCCTTCCAGTCAGCCAACGTCGCCTCGAGCTCGCGGTGGGCTGCCTGCCCACCCGTGATCAGCCGCGAGGCACCCGACCCGGCACCGTGGGCGATCGCGGCGTCCGCGGCCGCTTCGGCGACGCGGCGATCGGTCGCCAGGCCGAGGTAGTTGTTGCTGCACAGGTGCAGCAGCCGGGGCGGGGCGCCGGGCTCCGGCGGCTCCTGCAGCTCGATCCACGGCTGGGGTCCGCCGGTGAGGTGGCGGAGATCGCGGAGCAGGTCCGCGTCGGCCAGCGCGTCCAGTTCGGCCGGCACCCACCCCAGGGGATCGTCGGGGCTCACCGAGCCAGCTCGCGGGTGACGCGATCGATCGCTGCGGTGGTGGCTGCCGCCAGGTGACTCAGGTCGTGGTCGTCCATGGCCGGTGCGGGCATGAGCACGACCACGTCGCCCAGTGGCCGCAGGATGATCCCGTCGTCGACCAGCGCCTCGCAGACCCGCTTCCCGGCGAGGAGCTGCGGGGGGAACGGCGTCTTGGTGGGGCGGTCGGCGACCAGCTCGATGCCGCACATCAGGCCGCGCTGGCGGACGTCGCCGACGTGGGGCAGGTCCCGGGTCGGGGCGAGCGCGTCGGCCAGGATGGCGGCCTTGTGACGCACGATCGCCGGCAGATCCTCGGCGACCAGCAGCTCCAGGTTGGCGTTCGCGACAGCGGCGGCCAGCGGGTTCCCGGAGTAGGAGTGGCCGTGGAAGAACGTGCGGCCCTGGGCCGGATCGCCCAGGAACGCCTCGTAGATCGCTTCGGTGGCCAGCGTGGCGCTCATCGCGGTGTAGCCGCCCGTCAGGCCCTTCCCGACCGCCAACAGGTCGGGTGCGACCCGCTCGAGGTCACACGCGAACGTCGCCCCGGTCCGACCGAAGCCGGTGGCGACCTCGTCGACGATCAGGAGCACGCCGTGACGGTCGCAGATGTCGCGCAGCCGAGCGAGGTGGCCGTCGGGGGCGGTGATCATCCCGGCGGCGCCCTGCACCAGCGGCTCGGTGATGACGGCCGCGACCAGGTGACCGTCGCGGGTCAGGACGTCGTCGAGCGCGTCGGCGCAGGCCAGACCACAGTCCGGGTGGGTGAGCCCCAGCGGACAGCGGTAGCAGTACGGCGACGGGATCCGGCGGGTCTCGAACAGCAGCTCGCGGTACAGGGCGTGGAACGTGTCGAAGCCGCCGACGCTGACCGCGCCGAGCGTGTCACCGTGGTAGGCGTTGTCGAGGCAGACGAACAGCCGCCGCTGATCCTCGCCGCGGTGTCGCCAGAATGCGAACGCCATCTTCAGGGCCACCTCGACCGCGGCCGCCCCGTTCTCGCTGAAGAACACCCGGGTCAGCCCGTCGGGTGCGAGGTCGACCAGCCGCTCGGCCAGCTCCACGGCAGGCGGGTTGGTCAACCCCAGGAAGGTGGCGTGAGGCAGGCGGTCCACCTGCTGGTGCAGGGCCGCGAGGAGCTCTGGCCGGTCGTGGCCCCACAGGTTGACCCACAGCGAGGAGTTGCCGTCGAGGAACCGGCGCCCGTCGGTGGTGACGAGCCAGCAGCCCTCCCCGCGCTCCACCACGAGCGGGGCGTCCTTGACCCAGGCCGCCTGCTGGGTGAACGGGTGCCACACGTAACGGTGGTCGCGGGTGGCGAGGTCGGCCGTGCGGTGGTCCATGGCGGCGGAAGCGTAGCCGGCGCAGATGTCGCTGCGGCAGCGATCATCGCAGGATGGTGGATCACGCACCGTGAGGCTGGCGCCGCACGTGTGACCGTGTCCGCGCGCGTGTCGTGTCCTGCTCCCTACCGTGCGGCACGTCGGGTGCAGCTCGTGGCTCGATGGCGACACGGTAGGTGCCACGGGTCTCGCTGCTCAGGGCTGTGCGGGTCGGATGTCGGGGGATCTGCAGGTGGGCGGTGACCGGCTGGGCTCGGGCAGGGGCGGCCGGCCGGGCTCGGGCAGGGGCTGCTGGGGGCCCCCGGGGAACTTCGCAGCATCGTCAACGCGGTCCCGACCAGCGCGCTCGCCACTGGGGCTGCCGCGGCTGGGGCTGCCACGTCTTGGAGTGCCGCCGCTTCCGCTGCCGCCGGTACTGCTGCGGCCGTTGTCGCCGGGCTCCACCCGGTCGGCGCTGTCGCTGCGGCCGGTGAGGTGGGTCAGGTCGGTGAGGTGGGTCAGGTCGGTGAGGTCGGCGCGGCCGGTGTGGCGGGCACGGGCTTGGGAGGCGGTCTCGCGCAGCGCGGTTGCGCGGTCGGGGGAGGTGGTGGTCACGGTCGCGTGGTCGTCGAGGGCGATGTCCCAGCCGCCGTGGTGGTGCATGGCGTGGTGGGCGGCGCACAGGGGGATCAGCCGGTGGATGTCGGTGTGCCCGCCGTGGTCCCACCAGTCGGCGTGGTGCAGCACGCACCAGGCCAGCGGCATGGCGCATCCGGGCCAGCGGCACCCGCCGTCTCGCACCCGGGCGGCGTCGCGCTGGTCGCGGCTGGCGTAGCGGCGGGTGCGTCCGAGCCACAGCGGACGGTGGTCGCAGTCGGTGACCAGCCACGCCATGTCGGCCTCGCAGCACAGCTGCTCCAGCGCCTGCGGGGGACAGGGCCCCCACCACGACAAGGTCGCGGGGTCGGCGGCGCGCCCCGCGCGCGCTTCCTGGGTGGCGAGTGGCACGACCGCGGTGATCTGCGGCGTGACCCCACCGTTGGCGGGTAGGCGCCCGCCGCGCAGTGCGATGTCGGCCAGCTGTTCGAGCGCGTCGGCCATGCGCTGGCCGTAGGAGCGGACATCGTCGGTGCCGTGGGGGGCGGCCAGGGCGTGCAGCGCCTCAGCCAGGCGTTCACCGGCCAGCTGGTGCAGCCGCCCTTGGGTGAACACCGACCCGTGCCCGTCGGGTGTCAGGGTGAAGGTGCGCTGTTCGTAGGCGCGGCGCCCGTCGCGGCGGGCTGCCGCGTCCGCGTCGGCGGCTGCTTGCAGGCGCCGACCCAGCTGGCGCACCTGAGCCGCGTCGCCGCGTCTGGCTTGGGCCAGCAGCGGCCGTTCGGCGTCGTGGGCGTCGGGCAGGGTCTTGGCGGCTTGGGTGATCGCGGTGGCGTGATCGACGCTGATGTCACCGTCGGCCAGCGCGTCCCGCGTCGACGACAGCCCGGCGTCCAAGGTGGTGGCGGTGTCGGTGTCCTTCTTGGCTTGCGTGGCGGTCATGCGCAGGTTGGACTGCAGCCAGCCCTGCAGGGACCGCTGACCCAACCGCCGGTGGGTCCCACGCCGCGCCATGGTCGCAACCGCCCCCAGCTTCGCCGCGGACAGCCGGTTCATCTGGGTGTCAAGCACCTGCACCCAGCGCGAGTCCTCCCCGGCGGGCAAGGTCGCCGCGTCGACCGCCACGATCGCGTCGACCACGGCCACCAGCGCGTCCAACAGGTCACCACCGCCGCCGCCGTCCCCGTCGACGCCCACCTCGGGACGCGCGTCGACATCCGAGCCCGGCTCCTGTGAACCAGTACGTAGTAACGCAGTCCGTGAACACATGTTCGAATCATGCCATGCCGGTGCGACACGCCGCCCGACCACGCCACCCTTGCGTGTGGACAGCTGTGGTCACCACGACCCAGTCCTGCGGCAGTCAGTGGTGCCTGCGATCCCCGCCCAGCCGGTCACTCGTCCGGCCACGCGGTCGCGGCGTGGGGAGGGGCCGCGGTGCGATCGGCAGGCTCCTCGGTCGGCCGGGTTGCGTCAGAATCATCAGTGGGCTGTTCGGGTTGGGACGTGCTGTCAGCCTCTCCCGCCGGCACCTCCTCGTCGTTGGGGCGTCGGCCGGAGGGATCGACATCCGGCACCGGCCGCTTGGTCCGGACGGTCGTTCCGGACTCGTCGACATGGACCAGGTACTGCGTGAGCGGGTACCGGTTGGCGATCGGGTTCCCGAACGGATCCCTCGGGTAGACGGTGTCGATGTTCGCGAAGCCGGCCTCGTTCAGGTCGCCGATCTCGATCGGGCGCCCGCGTCCGTCGTAGACGTGGACGTCTTCCAGCGGCTGGCCATCGGCGTCGAACAGGTAGAGGTTGGTGATCGGTTCGCCGTCGGGGTGCCGCAGGACGGGCGGTTGCAACGTCTCCTGCGGCACGTGCACGTCCGCGGCGCCCGTGACGCCACTCATCGCCTCGACCGTGATCAGGACCACAACGACCGCGGCCCCCAGATCCAGGGCTCTCCACGGTCGCCGATGGTCGCGTTCGTCCCGACCGACCTTGACGCTGGTAACGATCGCGGCTGCGGCCGCGATCAGGCCCAACGGTCCCCGGCCGGGGAAGGGGACCTGGCGCCACCACGGCCCGCCACCGATGATGAGGGAAACGCCAGCCACGACCGCCCATCCCCGCAGCGCCCACCACGCGGGCCGCAGCTGGGGCAGGAACTCCACGACCTCACGAACGACCGGCTGATCACGCAGCCGCTCGATCCGCACGGTGACCCACCCCGCTAGCCGACGCATCCGACGCCGTTTCGCGATCGCCGGTTCGGGCAGGCCGGCGGAGTGGCGGACCTCGGCCGCGTACGCCGCGGGATCGACGAGTTCCCGTTCGAGGCTGGCCTCGTCCTCAGCCGCCAGCTCCAGCAGGTGCTGCTGGAGATCATCGAGCAGGTCGGCGCGTTCAGCCGGGGGGAGGTCGTCGAAGTGATGCGCGACGTCGGCGACGAACTCGCTGACCCGGTCAGAGACGCCCGTGGTGGTCTTCATGCGGCAAGCCTCTCGGGCAGCAGGTGGTCGACGGTCTCGGCGAACCGACGCCAGTCCTTCGCAGCGACCTCCAGTTGATCGCGGCCGGCGTCGTTGAGGGCGTAGTACTTGCGGTTTGGACCCTCGTCCGACGGCTTGACGTAGGAGGTCAGCAGACCTGAGTGGAACAGCCGACGCAGCGTCCCGTACACCGAAGCGTCCCCGATGCCGTCGAGCCCGCTCTCGCGGAGCCGGCGGACGATGTCGTAGCCGTAGCCGTCCTCGGCCGCCAGCACCGCCAGGACCGCCAGATCGAGGACACCTTTCAGCAGCTGCGTCCGGTCCACATCCCGTCCCTCTCTCGCGGGTCACACAGTACCGCGCGACGCACTCTACTGTGCATGACACAGTAGTCAAGGTCGCGCTGCGCTGCCGGTCGCGGCGGGGGCGCAGCACACCGGTACCGTCACCGCTATGGACGACACCCAGGAAGATCGACTCGCGGTCTACATCGACTACGAGAACCTCGCGATCGGCGCACGCGACACCGGGTACCGGTTCGACGTCGGCGCGCTCGCGGACATCCTCGCGGAGCGTGGCCGGCTGGTGGTCCGCCGGGCGTACGCCGACTGGCACCTGTTCAGCGACGATCGTCGGTCGCTGGTCGACGGCCACGTCGAGCTGATCGACATCCCGCAGCGGCCGGACTCGGTGCGCAAGAACGCCGCGGACATCAAGATGGCGGTGGACGCGATGGAGCTGGCGTTCACCAGCGAGTACGTGTCCACGTTCGTGATCGTGTCCGGTGACTCGGATTTCACGCCGTTGGTCAACAAGCTCCGAGCGCTGAACAAGCGGGTGATCGGCGTGGGCGTGCAGGGATCGACGTCGTCAATGCTCCCGCCCGCCTGTGACGAGTTCATCTTCTACGACCGGCTGGAGAACGCTCCGCGCCGGGACGGCCGTCCTGCCCGCGCGACGCGTCCGAAGGAAGGCCGGGCGAAGCACGACAGCGTCCATGACCTCAACCGGCTGGTCACGCAGACCCTGTCCGGTCTGCAACGGTCATCGACCGGCCCGGTGTACGCATCGAGCCTCAAGCGCGCACTGCTCCGGAAGGATCCCACGTTCTCGGAGGCGGAGTACGGGTTCCGGGCGTTCACCGAGCTGCTCCGCCATCTGGAATCGGAAGGGCAGCTGGAGCTGTCGGAGGGACCGGCTCAGGGTGATCCGCAGGTCGATTTCGCTGAAGCCAGCGGCGGCGAGCAGCAGGCGTTCGACCTGCTCGTCGACGTGGTCCGCGACCTGCAGGAGCGGAACGGCGACGAACCGCCGCTTTCCGGCCTGAAGGACCAGATCCGCAAGCGGGACGCCGAGTTCTCCGAGAAGGACTTCGGGTTCTCCAGCTTCCTGCAGTTCGTCAAGGCCGCCGACACCCGCGGGCTGATCGACCTGACGTTCGATGAGGACGACGCCGAGTACTACCTGCGCGCCACCGCCCGTTGAACGAGGTGGGGCGGAGCGGTCACCCGCCGGTGGGTCCCTCGGCCTTCCCGACGACCTGATCGATCAGGCCGTACTCACGCGCTTCGGCGGCGGTCAGCCAGAAGTCGCGGTCGGTGTCCTCGCGGATCTTGTCCACGGGCTGCCCGGTCCGCTCGGCCAGGATCTCGTTGATCCGCTCACGCAGGTACACGATGTTCTGAGCCTGGATCTCGATGTCGCGGGCCGAGCCGCGCGCGCCACCGAGCGGCTGGTGGATCATGATCCGGGCGTTCTCGGTCGCTGACCGCGTGCCGGTCCCGCTGGCGAGGATCACCGCTGCGGCGGACGCCGCCATCCCCACGCAACGTGTGTTCACCTTCGAGCGCAGCAGCTGCATCGTGTCGAAGACCGCGAACAGCCCGCTGATGATCCCGCCGGGGGAGTTGACGTAGAGGGTGATGTCGTCTTTGCTTTCCGCGTCCAGTGCGAGCATCTGCGCGACCAGCGGATCAGCGTTGGTGTCCTCGATCGGGCCCTTCAAGTACAGGATCCGCGATTCGAACAGCTTGCGGAACGCCTGCTGGCTGATGCCGGTGAGTTCGTCGAGCTCCACGCTGATCTCGTCTCATGGGTCGGTCGTCGGCCGCGTCAGCCTACCGGCGGTCAGCGCGTCGGCCGAGCGGCACCGGTCACGCACGTCGTGGCGGCGGGCAACCCTCGATCCGGTCACAGAAGCTCCGGCCGATCGCGTTCGTTGGACATGCCGATCGGACCGGTCGTGCGCCCACCGAGGAACTGGCGCACGACCGGGTACGGACTGGAGAACATGTCCTGCTTGGACCCGAACGCCACCAGGCTCCGGCGGAACAGGAGCCCCACGTAGTCGCCGATATCCCGCGCTGTGGGAATGTGATGCGTCACGATCAGGAACGTCGAGCCGAGCTCTTCGTTGAGCGTCAGGATCAGATCGTTGAGGATCGCGGTGCGGACGGGGTCCAGGCCGGAGTCAGGTTCGTCGAACAGGATGATCTCGGGGTCGAGGACGAGCGCACGCGCGAGGCCGGCCCGCTTCTTCATCCCGCCGGAGATCTCACCGGGGAGCAGATCCTTGGCTCCTTCCAACCCCACCATCTCGAGTTTGGCGTGCACGATGTCGCGGATCTCACGTTCGGACAGGCGGGTGTGCTCGCGGAGCGGGAACGCCACGTTGTCGTAGACGTTCATCGACCCGAACAGCGCCCCGTCCTGGAAGAGCACCCCCATCTTCCGCCGGACCTCGTACAGCTCCTTCTTACGCAGGGTCGCGATGTTCTTGCCGCCCACCCACACCTCACCCCCGTCGGGCTTGAGCAGGCCGATGATGTGGCGCAGGAAGACCGATTTCCCGGTCCCCGACGGGCCGAGCACGATGTTGATCCTCCCGCGGGGGAACTCGACCGAGATGTCATCGAGTACCTGGTTGTCACCGAACGACTTCGACAGGTGACGCACGCTGATCGCCGGATCGTCGAGTCGGGTGTTCCCCGGCCAGATGGGATCGGCGGTCTTGTCGTAGTCCGGCGGGGGGATCATGTCGGGGTCTTCGAGCTGTCCCCACTGGTTCGCCGACGTCAGGCGCCGATCGGTCACGTCGCCTCCTCCGGGCACTGGTTCGCGCCGTACAGCTCGAGGGCGTCGATCAGCCAACGGCCGTCGACGTGATTCACGACGGCTCGAGCGCCCCAGCACTGCACGTCGGACGCGTCGAGGGCCGTGCTTGTGACCTCCTGACGGACGACGGCCAGGGCGACGCCGGTGTCGCCCGCGCCGGGCCGGGTGCCAGCGTCGCCCACGAGGTCGAGGATCTCCCCACTGCTCCGCGCCTCGGTGGCGGCGAGATCCTGACTGATCCGGTCCAGCAGCTCGCGAACCTCGTCGCGGAAACCGGCGGTGGCGAGCTCCTCGATGGCAGCCTGGACGTCGGCGAGCTGGTCCGACTCCCAGTTCGTCAATGCGGCGATGGCCCGACCGGCCACCTGTGCGACGTCGGCGTCGGCGGCGCGTTGCTGGGCGAGGCGGAACCACAACCCGAACAGCGCGACCGCGACCGCGACGGCGGTCGCGGCGACCACCCACGCCCCGACGGGACGCCGGCGACCCCGGCCGGGCTGGGACCCGCTCCCGGCGGCAGCAGCGTGGGACGCCGTGGCGGTGGGTTCGGTCATGGTCGCCTCGCCATCCCACGGCCCGTCCGGATCCTTCGGGGCGTTGCCGTCACGATCGTCTCCGGGTCTGTCGGGACGTCACCATCACCAACGTCTCCGGCTGCGTGCGCGGTGCCCGAGCCACGCGGCCAGGAGCGTCAGCGGAGCGGCGAGCGACACGCCACCGCCGGTGGCCGGGAGCGGACGGACGGCCCCGCCCGCGCCGGAGCCGGAGCCGGCAGGAGCAGCGGCGGGGGGCTCGCGCCCACCCTCGACCAGCGGTGCGAAATCGATCGGCGGGGCGGTCGGGTCGGGCGGCTGGTGGTCGGGCTGGCGGACAGCGTCCACGCCCACCCCCCACGGCGACACGCAAGCGGCGCCAGGTTTGGTCTGGGGCGTCGGCCGGTCGGGGATGTAGTCCTGTCCGCCGAACGGCTCGAACATCAGGAGGTTGATGCGCTGCCACTCGACGTTGGGGCGGTAGGGGTCGTACTGGGTGATCACGTCGAACCCGAGATAGAAGTTGGTCGCGAGCTCGAGCAACCGGGACACGTTGTGCAGGTTGTCCGGGCGGGCCAGCCGCCCGTTCAACGCGGTGAAGTCCTCCATGAGGCAGGCCTGGTCCGCCCGGGTGCTGCGGATGAAGGCTTCCCCCTCTCGCAACGCCACGGTTCCGCGGTCGATGATCGTCTCCAGCTCCGGGCGGTTGGCCGCCAGCGTCTCGGAGAGATCGGCGAAGTCGGGGAAGATCCCCGCCAACGCCTGCCGATGCTCGTTGAGCTCGTCCAGCAACGGGCCGCTGGACTCGATCAGGCGCTCGAAGTCGGGGATGCCCGACACCAGCGTGGTGTTGAGGTCCAGCGTCGCCCGGTTGAGCTCCTTGAGCAGCTGGGACCGTCCCCCGACCGCTGTGGCGAGCTCATGCACCAGCACTCCCAGATCGTCCCGGTCGATGCGGTTGAGCAGTCGGCTGGCCGTCCGCAGCAGCTGCGGAACCTCGGTGGGGAACGAGGTGGCCTTCGGCTCGACCCGCGCCCCACGCTCGGCCGCCTCCCAGCGCTCGGCCGTCTGGATCCGTGCCGGTATGAGCGGGCCGTCGGGTGGTTCCCACGTCGGGGTAACCGGGATGAGGTTGATGGCCTGCTCGCCGATCGGGGACCGGCGCAGGATCTGCGCCACGGCGTTGGCCGGGACCGCTTCGCCGCCGCGGATGTCGAGCTCGACGTCGACGCCCGCATCGGTCAGGCGGATCTCGGCGATCTGGCCGACACCGTGGCCCAGGACCGTCACCTCCTGGTTGAGGAAGAGCCCGCCGGTGTGGGCCAGCGGGACCGTGAGCCGGTAGCGGTCCTCGATCACGGCGCCCCCGACCCAGTGCAGGGCCGCGTACACCAGGAGAGCCATCGTGGCGATCGCCAGCAGCGTCAGGTTGATCGCGACCCGGGTGAAGGACCTCACGACCCACCGCCTGCGTCGCCGCGGCCATCGCGGCTGAAGTCGGGCTCCTCGTTGTGGGTGGTGTGCCCGAACCGGCAGCCACGTGCGTCCGCGTCGCACGGGCCGTAGGCCGTGCCCGGCGGCGGGTCGTTGCTCCGGCCGGGGTTCGGCGGGTCACACGTCGCGGAGGGATCGTCACGCTCCTCGCTCGACGTCCCGCACGTGATCACGTCCAGCCAGATCTGGACGAACTCCAGCTTCTCGGCGTTGGGCACGTGCAGGTTGTGCCATGGCAGGTAGGTCAGCACGCCCTGCAGGGCCCCGTCGATCGCCGTGACCGCGTGGAGGATCACCTGCAGCTGGGCGAAGAAGTCGCGGAGCTCGTCGCGGTTGTCGCGCAGGATGCGTTCACCGACCACGCCGAGGCGGCGCAGTTCCTCCAGCGCGTCGAGGAGCCGCTCGTCCTCCTGGCTCAACGCGGCGGTCGAGCGTGCCAGCGCCTCGACCGCGGCGGCGTTGGTCTCGGCCTCGCGTGCCAGCGGCTCCAGCAGACCATCCAGCGCGTCCAACAGCCGCAGCACCTCGCCCTTGTCCGCCTCGTAGTCGCCGACGAACGCCTCGAGGTCGCCGATCAGCTGTCCCAGCGTTCCGCCCCGCCCCCCGAACGTGATCGCCCCGGCGTGGACAGCGGCGTTGAGGCGGTCGGCCGCCACGAACGCCAGCAGGTCGTTGCCGGTGATCACCAGCCGTTCGAGGTCGGTCTGGACCTCGCTGTCTTCGATGAACCCGGAGCTGAGCCTGCCGCCGGGGCGGGTGGGGACCAGCTCGACCATCCGCTCGCCCAGCAGGCTGGTCTGCTTGAGTACGGCTTTGACCTCTGCGGGCAGGCCGGTGTCGTCGCGCACCTCCATGGTGACCCGGGCGCGGTGGTCGTCGGTGAGCTCGATCACCTCCACCGTGCCGACCCGCACGTCCGCGGCGAACACCGGAGCTCGCGGGACCAGGTCGATCACGTCGGAGAACTCCGTCTCCACCGTCAGCGTCCCGTCCGCCCGACAACCGGCAGCCATCAGCGCCAGCACCATGACCGACAGCGCCCAACGCCGCGACCGCCAACGCCCGGTCACGGCTGGAGCCCGCGTCGTGACAGCGGCGGTCGGTGGCGAGGTTCGTGCACCGGCGCCGGCGCTGGTGGCAGCGTGGACTGGGCGTGGTCCAGCAGCTGGCGCGGATCCCGAGCGTCGTCCTCGAGGCGCTCACGCAGCCCCGGGGTGGCGTTGAGGACCTGGTCGAGCGCCTCCTCCAACGGCACCGTCTGATCGGGGTGGGCGACGTGGCCGCAGGGCAGGATCGGGGCGACGCACACCCGTTCGGGCATGTGGCCGTCGACGAGCTCGGGCGTGGAGCACTCGGCGACCTCCAGGCGCAGGCACAGCCCCACCAGTCGGTCGGTGACCCGCTCGGCGATCAGCTCGGACAGCCCCTCGTAGTTGTTGACCAGCGGGAGCCAGTTGCGCTCCATGTCGAACACCCTGCCGGCGTTCTCGTACAGCTCCGCCTGCCAGGTCACGGAGCGCTCGATCTCGTCGAGGTTGCGCACGGCCGTGCGGCCCAGACGGGTCACGGTGGCCACGTCCTGCTCGAGGCTGCCACGGTGGGTCGCGAGCAGGTCGGCCAGCTCCGTCGTCATGCGCGCCACGCCACCCAGCGCCGCGTCGATCTGGCGGCGTTCCCCGGCGAGGCTGGCCACGACGGCGTTGGCGTCGTCGATGAACGCTCCCAGCTGTTCGTTGCGGGTGTTCAGCGTCTCGTTGAGGTCGGCCAGTCGCCCGGCCAGGGCGATCAGCTCGTCGTCGTTGTCGCGGAGCACGTCGATCGCGACTTTGGCGTTGTCCAGCGTGCGGCCCAGCTCGTCGCCCTGCCCGTCGAGGACGGTGGCGAGGTTGGTCACCAGCCGCGCGACCTCATCCTCCGGGAGGGCGTCGAGGTAGCGGTTCAGGGAATCGAGGACCTCGTCGAAGTCGGCAGGGACCCCGGTGCGCTCGACGGGGATGGTGGTGCCCCACGCCAGGGTGGGATCGCCTTGCCGGTGCGGTGGATGCAGCTGGACGTAGCGCTCACCGAGGAGGGCTTGGGGGACGATCACCGCTCGGACGTCGGCGGGGAGCCGGACCCCGCGGTCGATCGCCATCGTGACCCGCACGGTCGCGGATCCCTCCGGGACGTCGATGCGCGCGATGCGCCCCACGTTGACGCCCGCGACGCGCACCCGGGAGCCGGTGAACAGGTTGAAGGTGCTCGAGAACTCGGCCGTCACCTCGTTGGTCGGGGTCGCGAACACGCCGAACGCCGTGGAGACGGCGAGTGCCAGCAGCATCACCACCCAGACGAACGGACGGAGGCCGTTCACGGTGTCCTCGCGTTCTTGCTCACCGCACCGAACAGCGAACGGATCGATGGTGTCCCGCCGCCCGTGCGGTGTTGATCGCGGCCACCGTCGATGTCGTCGCACGACCGCGGATCGGGTCCCAACACCTGGTCGAGGAAGTCGTCGAGCGCACCGCCGCACCCGAACAGAACGTCCACGCCGAGGCTGCCCAGGCTCTGGGTGAACACGTTCCCCCAGTACGGGTTGTCCGCCGGGCCGGACTTGGTGATGTTGGCGTACCCCTCGAACGACACCCCGCCGTAGGCGAGGACGTGGGCCACGTCGACCATGTGAGCGTCGACGATGCGGAGATCGCGGTGCAGCTCCTGCAGCGCACGGTCGAGCTGCTGGCGGTCCTCGGCGACCAGGTCGGCGACCGCGTTGGATGCCTTGGCGGTCTCACGTAGCAGCCGCGTGACGTCGTCGCGGTTGGCCGCCAGTCGGTCGAGGGTCGAGCCGAACGCGTCGACGATCCGGACGATCTCGCGGTCCTCGTCGGCCAGGACGGCGAACACGTCCTCGGACCGGTCGATCGCGGCGGCGAGTTCGTCGCGACGTTCGGCGATCACCCGGGTGACGTCCTGAAGGCCCTCCAGGAGCGCCTCGACCTCTTCACGTTGACCCTCGGTGACGTCGGCGATCGACGAGATCAGCTGCGCCAGCGCATCGACGTCGGAGCCGCGCAGCAGGCGCACCGTCTCCTGGTTGAGCTCGGCGTAGTCGACCGGCGTGCTGGTCCGGCTATCGGGGATCACGTCACCGTCTCGCAGGAGGCGCTCCCACGCGTCGCCGGCGTGCAGCTTGACGACCCGTTTGCCGAGGAAGTTCTGCAGTGCGATGGAGGCGCGCGTGTCGGCGGGCATCGGCTCGGTGATCCGCAGCTCGGTGACCACCCGGCCGTTGTCGTCGAGCCCGACGGACTCGACCGCGCCCGCACGGAGCCCCGCGATCATGACCGCGTCGCCGGCCTCGAGACCGGCTGCGTCGTGGAAGGACGCGCTGACCACGATCCCGCCGGTGATCCAGCTGCGGTCGAAGACGATCCCGATGAACGTCCCCACCGCCAGCATCGCCGCGAACACCAGCCCGACGATGACCTGATTGCGCTGCAGCAGCATCAGTCGGTCCCCGCCGACGACGTCGCGGCTCGGAGCGGCTGGCGCAGCCCAGCGCGGAACAACGGCTCGACGCCGCCGCTCCGCCCCCCGCTGGCAGGACGTTCCTCCTCTTCGTCCAGCACGACCCCGCTGCCGCTGCACTCGTCGTTGCGACCCATGTTGGGCGGCTGCTCCTCGGGGGGGACCGGTGCCGGTAGGCACGCGCCCCGCTCGGTCGACACCACCTCCCCACCGTCGGAGAAGCCCGCGACGCGGATGTTGAACCACTGCCCCCACCGCGACGTGCGGTGGTAGAAGGCCAGACCGCGACCGAGGTGGGTGACCAGATCCTCGAGGTTGGTGTGGTTCACCGACAGGATCGCGGTCAGCTCGTCGAGCTCGTCGATCGTCCCGTGTATCGCGGCTCGGTTGTCCTCGACGAACGTGCGCAGGGCCTCCTGGGCGTCGGCCAGGTCGCGCACGATGCGGATCAGCTCGTCGTTGCGTCCTGCCACGGTCTCGGAGACGTCGGCGAAGTCACGCAGGAACGAGCGCAGGGCCTGTTCGCGGCGGGCGTACTCGCCGGCGAGCACGGCGCCGTTGCGCAGGATCCGGCCGATCTGCTCGTCGCGTGCGGCGACGGTCGTGGTCAGCGAGGCGGCCTCGGCGATCAGCTCCTGGATCTGCTGCTCGCGCCCCCCGACCGCGTCGTTGAGGGCGCGTACCACGACGTTCCCGACCTCGGGCTCCAGGGCGCGTTGGATCGGCACCAGCCGCTCCATCAACCTGCCGAAGTCTGCGACCGCCAGGGTCCGCTCGGTGGGGAAGCGGTGCCCCGGTTGCAGCTCACCATCCCCGGCCGGGTAGACGTACAGGTAGCGCAGACCGAGGAGGTTGCGCCAGCGGACCGCCACGGTGGTGTCGCGCCCCAGCCGGATGTCGTCGCCCAGCGAGAAGGTGACGACCGCCTCGCCGCGTTCGATGCGGATGTCGTCGACCTTGCCGACCTCGACACCGGCGACCTTGACCGCGTCGTTGGTGACCAGCCCGGTGACGTCGCCGAACGCCGCCTCGTACGTCACGCGGTCAGCGAACGGCCGGATGTTGCCGATCGTGACCACCAGCCAGGCAGCGAACGCCACACACACGGCGGCGAAGATCACGAACTTCAGCAGCGGGTGCTGACCGCTCACGGCCGGCCTCCGCCGGCCGGCGCTCGAGCCACGCACCCGGGCGCTCGCCGTTGGAACTCACCCGGGAGACGTCCGCAGAGCTCTTCGAGCTCTCCCTCGCCTCCGATCAACCCCCGGAACCAACCGTGCTCGCTGTGGTCGGACAGGCTCCCGCCGTGGCTGGCGAGCTTCAGCGAGTAGCGGTAGATCCCGAAGATCATCTGCGACAGACCGTCGGCTTGGCCGGCGATCACCCGGTTCACCGTTGTCGTGACGGCCAGGACCTCGCGGATGGCGTCCTGCTGGACCTGCAGGAAGTCGCGGGTCACCTGTGAGAAGGACGACAGGGTCTCGAGGTTGCGGCGGACGGCCGGCTGGCGGTCGGGGAGCACGCCGACCCACGCGGGCAGGGAGCGGTTGAGCCGGTTGAAGTCCTCCGCCGTGGTCGCCAGCTCCGCGGCGAGCGTCGCCAGTGCCGACAACCGCGCCAGCTGCTCGGGGGCTGTGCGGGCGCCGAAGTCGGCGAGTTCCGCGCCGACCTCGATGTTGCGGGCAGCGATCTCCGCGTCGGTGCGGTCGAAATCCCCGAGCGTGTCGACCACCATCCCCAGCTCCACGGGGTCGATGGCGTCCAGCACCGGTTCGAGCGACGCCAGGAAGTCCTGAACCTCCGTCGGCGCGTCGTCATCCGCCACGCGCAGCACGTCTCCGCCGGACAGCGGCGGCCCAGCGTTCAGACGCTCGCGTCGTGGGCGGAGCTCGAGCTGCTTCTCGCCCAGGAAGGTCTTGCTGGTCACCGCCGGCGTCACCTCCCGGGGCAAGCGGTGGATCGGCCGGATCGTCGCGACCGCGACCGCGTTGCCGTTCTCGTCGAGCCGGACGTCGCTGATGCTGCCCACCAGCACCCCGCGGACCTTCACGTCGGAACCGGGATCCAGCCCCTTCCCGGCCGACCGTCCGAGGTGGACTGTCACGTCGTAGGAGCCCGATGGCGGTGCCGCGACCACGCCAAGGAGTGCGACCCCACCGACGACCAGTGCGACAGCTGCCAACACTCCGGCCAGTCGCCGGACGACGGTGCCGCCGATGGGTCTCATCCGGCGATCTTCACCGTCTCGCCGCCCACGCCCCACAGCAGGACCGAGATGAACATGTTGAGGACCACGACCGTGACGATGCTCGCCCGGATCGCCCGACCGACGGCGACGCCCACCCCGGCCGGGCCGCCCTCGGCGTAGTAGCCGTAGTAGGTGTGGATCAGGATCACCACGATCACGAACAGCACGGCCTTCAACAGGCTGTAGATCACGTCGACCGGGGGCAGGAACAGGCTGAAGTACTGGTCGTACGCGCCGGGAGACACCGTGAAGAACTCGGTGACCATCACGCGGGTGGCCTGGTAGGAGGCGAACAACGCCAGCAGGTACAGCGGCACGGTGGGGATCAGCGCGGCCCATAGGCGCGTCGACACCATGTAGGGGATCGACGGCACCGCCATCACCTCGGCGGCGTCGATCTCCTCGCTGATGCGCATCGCGCCCAGCTCCGCGGTGAAGCCGGCGCCGACCTTGGCCGCCAGCGCGAGCCCGGCGATCAGCGGGGTGATCTCGCGCGTGTTCGCCCACATCGATACCAGACCGACGTAGGCCTCGGCCCCGATCGTCCGCAGTCCCGCCACGCCTTCGAGGCCGACCTGCGTCCCCGTGAAGAACGCCATGGTGCCGATCACGAACGCCAGCCCCCCACCGAGGACGAGCGCGCCGGCGCCGACCACCACGTCGGAGACCATCTCCAGGATGCGGCGGCGGTACTTGATCAGCGCGACCGGCATGCCGCCCAGCGCCTCACCCCAGAAGCGGAACTGTCGGGCGAGCTCCTCGAACGGTGCCAGCGGCCGGGTGACGACCTCCGCGGCGCGCTCCACGGCCCTGGCCTCAGCGGCGGGGATCGTGTCGTGGGCGGTCGCCACGGCCCCTCCTCGCCCGCTCAGAACTTCGACGGGACCACGTTGAAGTAGATCGTGGTCATGGTGAAGTTGACGAAGAACAGCACGATGAACGTCAGCACCACGGAGCTGTTCACGGCGTCGCCCACGGCCTTGGGCCCGCCGCGGGCGTTGTACCCGTAGTGGCAGGCGATCGCCGCGGCGATGTAGCCGAACACCGCCGCCTTCAGCAGCGCCTGCCAGAAGTCCGCGAGGATCGCGAGCTCGTTGAACGACGCCAAGTACGACCCCGAGGAGTTGCCCTGCACCGGGACGGCCATCACCCACCCGCCGAGGATGCCGGCGGCAGACACGATCCCGTCGAGCAGGACGGCCACCACGGTGGCTGCCAGCAGACGAGGCAGGACAAGTCGCTGCACCGGGTCGACGCCCATCACCTCCATGGCGTCGAGCTCGTTGCGGATGCGCCGCGATCCCAGGTCGGCCGTCATCGCCGAACCGCCGGCACCGGCGATCAGCAGGGCCGTCGCGACGGGAGCGGCCTCGCGGACGACCGCTAGGACCATCGCCGCGCCGATGTGTGCCTCGGCGCCCAGCTGCTCGTTGAACGAACCGACGTGCAGCGCGATGATCACACCGAAAGGTATCGAGATCATGATCGTCGGGAGGCTGGTGACCTTGGCGATGAACCAGCACTGGTCGACGAACTCGCCCCTGGGGAACCGGCCCCTGCCGATGGCCAGCGCCCCGTCGACCCCCATCGCGGCGACCCCGCCGAGGTTGGCGAGGCCGTTCCTGATGCTCGGCACCGCTCGAGCTCCCGTCGGGCCTTGGGCCGGGCGGACGTCGACGCGACCGCACCGGCGGGGCGAGGAACCTAGCAAGCCTCACGGAACGTAACGACTTGCGGTTGCACCTCGGAGGGATCGCGTGCGCTTCCTAAGTAGTCGCTGACATAATTGCAGTGACGTAACTAACGTCCCACTTCCTTCGGTTGCGTATCCGTGTGCGCGATGCTTGCCTCCGTCGAAGGAGGCGAGATGCCGCGCAGCAGCCCGTATGAAATCGTGCTCTCCGGCGAGGAGCGCGACGAGCTGGAAGCCCGCGCGCGGAGATATACGTCACCGTATGCGGAAGTGGTACGGGCAAGGATCGTGCTGATGGCCGCCCAAGGGTTGCGCAACGACGAGATCGCCGCACGCCTTGACACCCCCAGGCAGGTTGTTTCGAAGTGGCGCAAGCGCTTCTATGCGGACCGGCTTGCCGGCCTGGATGACCTGCCGAGGGTCGGACGGCCGCCGGCTTTCCCCCCCAGACGTCGTGGTGGCGGTCAAGGCGCTCGCGTGTGAACTCCCGGCTGCCTGCGGCCGGCCGCTGGCGCGCTGGCACTGCCCCGAGCTGGCCCGGGCCGCCGTGGATCAGGGCATCGTCGCGTCGATCTCGGGCACAACGATCTGGCGGTGGCTGGCCGCGGACGCCATCAAGCCGTGG